>JAHZHM010000182.1 GCA_019420265.1 Clostridiales bacterium | reverse complement strand
ATCCTCCGCGATTTTCGATGTGGATAAGCTGACCTGGATGAACGGGGAGTATATCCGTGCCCTCTCCGAGGAGGAGTTTTTGCAGCGGGCCAAGCCGTATCTGGACGCGGCGCTGAAAAAGGAGTTCGACCGCGCAAAAATCGCGAAGCTCATTCAGCCCCGGCTGGAGACGCTGGTGCAGATCGAGGAGAAAGTTTCCTTCTTAAACGAGATGCCGGATTACAGCCTGGAGCTTTATACGCACAAGAAGATGAAAACGACTCCGGAAAATTCCCTGCCCATCTTGCTGGAGGCAAGGCAGGCGCTGGAGCAGGTGGAGGAATTTACCAACGATGCGCTCTATGCTGCGCTCTGCGCGCTGGCCGAGAAGCTGGAAGTGAAGAATGGCAGAGTGCTCTGGCCGGTGCGCGTGGCCATCTCGGGCACGGCAGTAACCCCGGGCGGCGCGACCGAGCTTGCCGAGATTCTGGGCAAGCAGGAGACGCTCTCCCGCATGGATGCCAGCATCGAGAAGCTAAAGCGCGAGCTTGGCCAGTAAGGGAAAAGAGAGAAAATAGAAAAGCACACGGCAAATGCCGTGTGCTTTTTTGCATGAGTGCGCGCCGAGCGGAGCAGGAGACTGCTTGATTAAAAGCGATCCAAAAGAGCCGCCTTGAGCAGTGCAGCCAAAATCAGAGAGCCAAACCCGATGAGAAACCGGATAAAGAACGGCGCTCTCTCCGGCTCGCTTTGGAATCTGTCCCTATCCTCATAGGGGCCTTTGGCAGAGGAGGGGATATGCGGCAGCGCGGCATACGGAGAAGGCTTTGGCTGGGAAGTTGGTGCAGAGGCGGGCGCGGTGTTCTCTGCCGGCGCCGCCAGCGGCTTGCCGCAGCGGATGCAGAATTTGGCTTGCTCTGGGCTCTCATGCCCACAGGAAGGGCAATGCTTCATCATCATAACCTCACTTTAATAGATATCGTTGATCTGGACGAGAATTCTGTCCGAGGTTTGCGCATAGAAGCTATCCAGGCGCACGGGCAGGGAATACTCGATTTTGTTTTGATAGACATCGACAGTCTCTGTAGCCGAAGCAACGCGATAGCTGCCCTCGTATAGGAAGACAGTGATATTTGCCTTGGAAAACTGCGCGGTGGAATCGATATAGATGGAGCCGTTGATGTAATAGAGAGAGGGCTCCTGGCCTTTGCTAAGGTATGCGTCGCCGCCCAGCCGGTAGGTATAGGGCGCAGAAGTGGGAGACGGAGTGCCGCCGCTCTGGCCCGGGCCAATGCCAATTTGTATCAGCAAAAACAGTGCGCAAATACAGATGGCGAGCAGCGCAATTCCGCCCAGCAGTGCAGGCCAGCGGGATTTTTTGGCAGGAGTTCTCCCGCCTTTGGCCGACGAGGGAATATGCGGCAGCGAAGCATAGGGAGAAGGACGGGAAACGCTGGGAGCAGATGGAGCCGCGCCTGGGGCAGAGCTTGCCCTTTGCGCGGGTGCGGCCGCTGGCCCGGTGCTTTGGCCCGGCTGGGCATCGCCTGGGGTTACTGGCTGTTCGCCGGAAAGCGGAGTTCCGCAGCGAATACAAAATCTGGAGTTTTCGGGGCTTTGTTCAAAGCCGCAGGAAGGACATTTTTTCATAAAAACCTCTGGTTGGCGCTGGAATAGGGACAGGCCGAAGCGATGCGGCGATATGGCGGCTCCTATCAGGCGCAGAGCATGCGCCCTGCAAGAGAGACGAAGTATTTTGGACAAAGAAGAATAGAGAAATACGCATCTTGAAAAATCAAACGGGTAGATTTTCGCGGCGATGGGAGACGAGCCTGCGCCCTATGCCGCCGGCATTGCGGCGCCCCTGGAAACCTTTATTAAAATTATAGAAAAAGAAGCGGAAATAGTCAATATATAGGCGGATACGATGATAAAATGGCGGTAAATGCAAAATAAAAAAGAGCCGGTTGGCTCTTTTTTCGCACCCAGCTTAGGTGTTGCGGTCGACCTTTTTCATCTGCTTGAGGTTGCCGATTTTCTGCGAGCGGGCGTCCAGCTCGGCCATCACCTGCTCCAGCGGCAAGCCGGTCTCTGCCAGCAGTACCATCAGGTGATAGAGCAAATCGCAGACCTCGCCGCAAAGGGGTTCCATCTCGCCGTTCTTGGCCGCGATGATCACTTCGCCCGTCTCTTCCGCCACTTTTTTGAGAATCTTATCCAGCCCCTGCTCGAAGAGATAGCAGGTGTAAGACCCCTCGGAAGGGCTCTGTTTGCGGCCCTGGATGACGTCGTATAGCGTTTTTAATGTCTCTTTCATTTTTCCTCCTCCATGCAAAAACTGCGGTAAAAACAGGTGCGGTTGCCGGTATGGCAGGCCGGCCCGGCGGGTTTTACCAGCAGCAGAATGGTATCTTCATCGCAGTCGTAGCGCGCTTGCTGTACGAACTGGAAATTGCCCGAAGTTTCCCCCTTCACCCAAAGGCTCTGGCGGCTGCGGCTATAGAAAGTCGCCTTTTTGGTTTGCAGTGTCAGCTCCAGGGCTTGCCGGTTCATATACGCCAGCATGAGCACTTCCCGGCTTTCGGCATCCTGCACGATGGCCGGGATGAGCTGAGATTTTTGAAAAAACTGATCCAGATTCATGGTTTGCTCCTTATAGGCTTTATCACGATCAAAGCCGGATGGCCACGCCCCGCTCTTTGAGATAGCGCTTGAGCTCGGGGATGGGCAGCTGGCGGAAATGGAAGAGCGTTGCCGCAAGGGCGGCATCCGCCCCGGCCTGAAACGTATCGTAGAAGTGCGCGGGCGTGCCCCCGCCGCCAGATGCGATCACCGGAATATCCACCACGGAGACGATTTTGGAAATGAGCTCGTTGTCGAACCCAGCCTTGGTGCCGTCTGCATCCATAGAGGTGACGAGCAGCTCCCCGGCGCCCAGCTCGGCCGCCTCCTTGGCCCAGGCGATGGCGTCGATGCCCGTATCGATGCGCCCGCCGTTGATATAGACGTGGTAGCCGTCTCCTGTGCGCTTGGCGTCGATGGCGCAGACCACGCACTGCGAGCCGAATTTTTCCGCCGCTTTGGAGAGCAGCGCCTTATCCCGCAGCGCCGCCGAGTTGACCGAGATTTTATCCGCCCCGGCCAGCAGGAGCGTGCGGAAATCTTCCACCGTGCGGATGCCGCCTCCCACCGTCAGCGGGACGAACAGCTCCTTTGCCGCTTTTTCCACCAGCCGGGCAAAGGTGCCCCGGCCTTCGTGCGTCGCGGTAATATCCAGGAAGGTTACCTCGTCCGCGCCCACCTCGTTATAGTATTTGGCATTTTCCACGATGTCTCCCGCATCCCGCAGGGAGACGAAGTTTACGCCTTTGACAACCCGCCCGTCTTTGACATCCAGGCAGGGAATGATTCTCTTTGCAAGCATTGCATACCTCCCAAGCAGAGCGCGCTATTTCGCCGCTTCCAGCGCTTCCTTTAGCTGCAGCGTCCCTGCATAGAGGGATTTGCCGCAGATAGCGCCGTATAGATTCATGGCCCGCAGCGCCCGGATATCCGCCAAATCCTTGATGCCGCCGCTGGCGACCAGGTTGACGCCCGGGGCAGCTTCGGCGATGCCCTGCAGCATTTGCGTGCAGGGGCCGGAAAGCGTGCCATCCCGGCTGATATCCGTGGCGATGATGGTCTTGCAGCCAAGGTTTGCCGCCTGCACCGCAAACTCCAGGTAGGGAAGGCCGGAATTTTCCGTCCAGCCGGATGTGGCGACAAAGCCATCCTTGGCATCGATGCCCACGGCGATTTTTTCGCCGTATTCCCGCAGTGCCTGGGCAAGAAAGGCCAAATCCGTCGCCGCAGAGCCCAAAATGACCCGGGAAATGCCCAGAGCGAGCGCGGCCTCGATATCCGCCATCGTGCGGATGCCGCCCCCAAGCTCCACGGGGATGCTCAGCGCGCCGCAAACCTCGGCCACAGCCGCCCGGTTTTCCTCTCTTCCGGCGCCGCCTTTGGCGCCGTCCAGATCCACCATATGCAGATACTGCGCCCCGGCCCGCTCAAAGCCCAGCGCTGTCTCCAGCGGGTTTTCGGCGACTTTGTGCGCCGTTTTGTATTCTCCTTTGACTAGCCGGACGCATTTGCCGCCCAGCAGATCGATGGCAGGAAGCAAAATCATAGGTTTTCTCCTTTGCAGAAGTTCTCCAGCATGCGCAGGCCGGTCTCATGGCTCTTTTCCGGGTGGAACTGCGCGCCGTAGACGGGCAGAGCCGGGTTTTTGACCAGCGCAGGAATGTTCTCGCCGTACTGCGTGCTGGCAAGGATATTTTCCGGTGCCGTCTCCGCCCGGAAGGAGTGCACAAAATATACATAATCTCCCGAAGAGATGCCCGCCAGAACAGGGCTTTGCTGGGTCAGCTGCAAATCGTTCCAGCCGATATGCGGGATCTTCAGCCCCTTGGCATCGATGGGGACGACGCCGCCCGAAATCAGCCCAAGGCCCTCAGTTCTCCCGTATTCTAAGCTGTATTCAAACAAAAGCTGCATGCCAAGGCAAATGCCAAGCAGCGGCTTGCCCGCGCGGCATTGCCGCAGAATCTCCTCTTTTAGGCTGGTCTGCTCCAGCGCCTGCATGGCATCCGGAAATGCGCCCACCCCCGGGAGAATCAAGCGCTCTGCCGCCTGCAAATCTGCCGGATCCCGGGTGATTTTGCCGAGCACGCCCAGGTGCTCCAATGCGTTGCAGACGCTATGCAGGTTGCCCATGCCGTAATCGATTACCGCTATCATAGCACACCTTTGGTCGAGAGCAGCGCGGCAGAGGGCTGCATTGCCTGGGAAATGCTGCGGGCGAATGCCTTGAAAAGCCCTTCCACTTTGTGATGATCGTTATTGCCATAGAGCACTTCCAGATGCAGTGTGGTTTTGGAGCTGTAGGTGAAAGCGTAGAAAAATTCCTCCACCATGCAGACATCCAGCGCGCCGATGCTCTGGTTTTTAAAATCCGCATGAAACACCAGATAGGGCCGGCCGGAAATATCGATAACCGAGCGGCAGAGGCATTCATCCATGGGCACATACGACTGCCCATAGCGCGCCAGCGGCGCATCGCCCAGCGCCTGGCGGAATGCCGTGCCAAATACGATGCCCAGATCCTCGATGCTGTGGTGGCAATCCACCTCGTAATCCCCGGCAAGCGAGAGGTTGATGTTCATGTTGCCGTGCACGCAGAGCGCCGTCAGCATATGGTCAAAAAAGCCGATACCGCTGGTGCCTGTGAAAGTGCCGGGCTGGCCGGCCTCCAGCAGCTCCAGGCTGAGGGTGATGTCCGTCTCCTTGGTTTTTCTCGAAAGGGATGCTGTTCTCATTTTGATGCCTCCTTCATTTGTTCCAGCGCCGCATACAGCGCGCCGAGCTCCTCGTCCACCGAGGCGGTGATGCGCAGGGCGTTTTGGCCGAACAGCCGGATGATGATGCCCTGTTCCTTTAAATATTCATAGATCTGCGCAGCATCCTGCGTCTCCAGATAGACGAAGTTGGTGTGCGTCGGGAAAACCCGCGCCTGCGGCAACAGCAGTTTCAGCTGGCGCTCCAGCTTGCGCGCCTGCTCTGCCAGAAATGCGCCGCGGCTCCCCTCCTGCTCCAGCAGAATGCGCCCCAAAATCTGTGCGGGCGTGCCCACGTTATAAGGGCTTCTGGCGGCATTGAGCGCCGAGATTAGGCCAGGGCTGGAAACCGCAAAGCCCAGCCGCAGCCCGGCCGCGCCCCATGCCTTGGAGAGCGTGCGCAAAACGATGAGGTTGGAAAGCGCCGGCGCGTCGTGCAGCAGGCTCTGATCCCAAAAATCCATATACGCCTCATCCACCAAAAACAGCACATCCTCCCGCTTTTGGATGAGCGGGAGTAGCTCGGCGCGGGAAATGCCCGAGCCGGTCGGGTTGCAGGGGTTGGAGAAGATGACGGCCCTGGCGCCGCTCTGGGCCAGCGCATCTTCCAGCGCCCCGGCGCCAAACTCCGCGCCTCTGGAGCAGGAAGCCAGGTTAATTTCCGAAAGCTCGGCATAAAAGCGATACATGGAAAAATCCGGCGAGGCCAGCAGCAGCGTATCTCCCTTGGCAAGGAAGGAGGAGAGCAGCAGGCCGATGAGCTCGTCCGAGCCGTTCCCGGCCATGATAAATCCGGGCTCTATGCCATAGCGCGCTCCAAAGGCCGCGCAGAGGGCGGCGGCGCCGGCATCGGGATAGCGGTTGAGCGGAGCGGAAAATAGCTCCTGCAAAAATTTCTCTTTGGCCGAAGCCGGCAAATCAAACGGGCTTTCGTTGGCATCCAGCCGAACGGCATATGTGCCCGCGCTTGGGGCGTAGGGCGTCATATTCCGCAGTTTTTCCGGGAGTAAGTTCATGGTGTCCTCCTGTTATTTTTGTTCCTGGCGGATGCGCACAGAGGCGGCGTGCGCCGTCAGCCCCTCTACCTGGGCAAACCGCATGATGTCCTCGGCATCCTCCAAAAGCGCCTGCTTTTCATAGCGCAGATAGCTCATTTTCTTTAAAAATGCGTCTACAGAGAGCGGGGAAGAGAATCGCGCCGTGCCGTTGGTGGGCAAAACGTGGTTGGTGCCCGCGAAATAATCGCCCAGCGGCTCGGGGGCATATTCGCCCAGGAAAATGCTGCCCGCGTTTTTCACTTTTGCCAGATCCGCATACGGGTCTTTGGTCAAAATCTCCAGATGCTCGGGGGCGATGGCGTTGGCGATGGCAAAACCCTCCTCCATGGTGGGCACGATGACGGCCCCGGAGTAGTTTGCCAGAGACTGCTCGATGATTTCCCTGCGGGAGAGGGAGGCCATCTGCTCCTCTATGCAGGCCGAAACCTGCTCTGCCAGAGCGCGGCTGGTCGTGATGAGCACGGCGCTGGCCAGCACATCGTGCTCCAGCTGGGAGAGCAGGTCTGCCGCGGCGTAGGCGGGCGTCGCCGTCTCGTCGGCCAGCACCAGCACTTCGCTGGGCCCGGCGATCATGTCGATATCCACGATGCCGTAAACCTGCCGCTTGGCCTCGGCCACGAACACATTGCCCGGCCCGACGATTTTATCCACCGCCGGGATGGACTGCGTCCCATAGGTCAGTGCGGCCACAGCCTGCGCACCGCCCACTGTGAAAATCCGGCTGACGCCTGCGATTTTGGCCGCGGCCACCACCGCCGGATTCACGCCCTCCGCCTTGGGCGGCGTCACCAGCACGATCTCGCCCACGCCAGCCACCGCCGCGGGGATGCAGTTCATGAGCACGGTGGAAGGATAGGCCGCCGTCCCGCCCGGGACATACACGCCAACCCGCTCCAGCGGGCGCACGATGCGGCCCAGCATCCGGCCGTTTTCCTGCATTTCGTAGCCCGTGCAGAGCTGTTTTTCGTGGTAGGCGCGGATATTGGCCGCGGCCTTTTCCATGGTGGCAAAAAGCGCAGGATCCACCGCAGCGAGGCAGTCCGCAATTTCCTGCTCGGAAAGGCAGAGCGAAGAGAGCGAGACGCCGTCGAACTGCTGGCAATAGCGCAAAAGCGCCGCGTCGCCCTCGGCGCGCACAGCCTCGATCACCTGGCGCACCTTCTGCGAGACTTCCTGCGTCTCGCTGCCCGCCCTGGATTCCAACGCGGTAAAAAGCGCCTTTTCCTCTCCCTTCGATGTATCGAATATCTTCAACATAGCATGTTTCCTCCGTTTTCTTCTATCATACCAGATTTTGCGCCGCCCGGCGCAACTTTCTAGAGCGCGGCCGCCATTTTTGCGGCGAAAGCGGAAATCTCCTCGTTTTTCAGCTTCATGGCCGCGCTGTTGACGATGAGCCTTGCGGAGAGTTCGGCCACATCTTCATACACGCAAAGACCGTTTTCCCGCAAAGTGTCGCCCGTCTCGACGATATCGATGATGGCGTCTGCCAGCCCCAGAATGGGCGCCAGCTCCACAGACCCCTCGATTTTGACGATCTCGCAGTCCACGTTTTTGCTGGCCAGAAACCGGCGGGAGACATTGGGGTATTTGGTCGCGATGGCCTTATGGCTATAGCCCTCGTAGAAATTTTTTCCGGCGATGCCCGCCAGGGCAAAGCGGCATTTGCCAAAGCCCAGATCCAGCAGCTCATAGAAACTGCCCCCCTGCTCCATGATGGTATCCCGGCCCACGATGCCCGCATCGCAGACGCCGCTCTGCACATAGGTGATGACATCCGGCGCCTTTGCCAGGATGATCTCCAAATTGCCGCAACAAAAGACCAATTTGCGCCCCTTATCCCGCACGGGGGAGACGTCGTAGCCGCAGGCCTCCAGCAGATCCAGAGCCTTTTTTTCAATTCTTCCTTTGGTGAGTGCGAGCTTTATCATGCGTTCCTCCCGATGTTTTTGAGATATTCCCCAGCCCGGCGGATATCCTGGCTGCCCGCCTTAAAATCGATGGGAAAAGCGGCCGGCGCGGCGGGCTTTTCCTTGGCCGCGGCAACCTCCGAGAGGTTGAGCGCAAAGCCGCAGGCTGGCAGCGGATAGCCAAAGCTGCCCAGCAGATTGTCGTAGCGCCCGCCCGAGAGCACTTCCTCGCCGATGCCGCCCTGATAGCCCTTGAACACCAGGCCGGTATAGTAGTCGATATTCTGGACGATACCCAGATCGATGATGATGCGATCGCCGTATCCCGCATCTGAAAACGCCTGGTAGATGGTCTCCAGATAGGAGAGGATGCCCAGCGCCCGCTCGTTGCCCCCTGCCAGCTCCCGCGCCTTTTGGAGCACATCCGCCCCGCCGCAGAGCCTGGGCAGAATGGCCGCCAGTTCCACGGCCTTTGCCGCCACGGCATTGAGCGAGAAGGAAAATCCGCTGCTGTTTTTGGCCGCGATATAGTTTTTCAGATCTGCCCGCTCGGATGCGCTGATCTGCTCATCGAAGAGCAGAATTTCAAAGAAATTGGCATAGCCGATCTCGATTTTATAATCCTGGCTGCAGGCGGCCATAGTTTGCAGTGCGGTAAACAGGCAGCAGAGGTCCTCCGCCTTTGGATCGCCGCCCAGAATTTCCACGCCGCTCTGCAAAATTTCGCTGCGCCGGGCGTGGTAGGCGTCGCCGGCGCGGTAGACATTCTGGCTATAGCAGATTTTCAGCGGCAGCGCCGCATCCCGCAGCTTGGAAGAGGCCACCCGGGCAATGGGGGAGGTGTTGTCCGGCCGCAGGGCCACCAGCCGCCCGCTGCGATCCGTAAACTGGTAAATCTCCTCCTGGGGGATGCACTGGCGGTCGTGGTCAAACACATCGCAGTATTCCAGCGTGGGCGTGCAGACGGGGGAGAACCCCAGCCGGGCATAGAGCTCCAAAAGCTCGGCCTCCAGCCTGCGCTGGGCCAGCACCTCTTCAAAGATCAAATCCCGCGTTCCCTCGGGGATGTTTTTCTGAATGATTTTAGACACGTCATCTCTCCTATAATTTACTATGCTAATATATTATCTTATTACCGTAATGAATTTTACCACTCTTTTGCGCCCGCGTCAATGCCCTTGCGGGAAAAATAGGGCCGGAATTTGAGGCCGCACATCGGCCCCATCCGGTGAAGGGGCAGGGGAAGGTGCGTTCGCCTGCCTGGGCCGCGAAGAAATGCCCCGGCTGAAAAGAGCTGATGTTGTCCCGCCTTGGCATGAGCGAGGGCGAAGGGGGACACCCCGGCGTATGCGTTTGAAAAAGCGCCCCCTGCAGGAAGCAGAGAGCGCTTTTGTTCGTTTGTTTATAGCCAATGCCCGTTGGCCTTCTTATAGAAGCGCTTGATGATCTGCGCGCCCAGGCAGTATCCCGCCAGCAGCACGGCCAGCCAGGGCAGGAAGGAGAGGGGCAAAGCCGCCATATCCAGATAGGCCGCAAAGCCGCCAAAGCCGATGCCAAGGGTCAGCGCCGAAAAGAGCAGCGTGCTGCCCAGCAGCAGGCCGGCAGGCCGGCTTTGGGCAAAGGGAACTTTTTCCGTGCGGATCATGTGGACGACGAAGATCTGTGAGAGCGTCCCGTAGACGAAGTTGCCGCATTGGAACAGCGCTGCGCTCTGCATGCTGTTCGCGCCCATGGCCCACCAGAGCACGCCGTAGCAGCACAGGTCGAACAGCGAGGAGAGCGGCCCCATGGAAAACATGAATTTCTGGATGCTGCCCGTATCCCATTTGTGCGGGGTTTTGAGATAGGAATCGTCCACCCGATCGAAGGGGATGCCCAGCTGAGCGAAATCGCAGAGCAGGTTCTGCGCCAGAATCTGCACGGGCTTTAAGGGCAGGAAGGGGAAGAGGATGCTGGCCAGAACAACCGAGATCATGTTGCCAAAATTTCCGCTGGCCGCCATCTTGATATATTTCATGATGTTGCCAAAGGTTCTGCGCCCTTCCAGCACGCCCTGCTCCAAAACCATCAAATCCTTTTTCATCAGGATGATGTCTGCCGTCTCCTTGGCGATATCCACTGCGCTGTCCACCGAGATGCCGACGTCGCTCTGGCGCATGGCCAGCGTATCGTTGATGCCGTCGCCCATATAGCCCACGGTGTGCCCGTTCGCCTGGAACGCGGCAACAACCCGCTGTTTTTGCGCCGGGGAGAGCTTGGAGAACAGGCAGCATTCCCGCACGGCCTTGCAGAGCGCCTTGTCGCTCATGGCTTCCACATCCACCCCTGTCAGGCAGTGCTCGGTATCCACGCCGACTTTGCTGCACACCTTGACGGCCACGCCTTCGCTGTCTCCCGTCAGCACGACAACTTTGACGCCGTGCTCCTGCAGCGCCGTAATGGCCTGGGCGGCGCTCTGCTTGGGCGGGTCTAAAAACCCGATGAAGCCCAGCAGAACCATATCCTTTTCATCGCTGGTATCGAATGCGCCAGCTTCGCGGATCTCGTTTTTCTGGGCCACGGCCAGCATGCGCAGGCCGTCGAAATTATGCTTGGCATAAACTTGCTGGGCCTGAGCGCGGTGCGCATCGTCCAGCGGGCGAATCTCGCCGCCAAAATCCGCATATGAGCAGATGGCCAGCACTTCCTCCACAGCCCCCTTGGTGATGAGCTGCCGCTTGCCCGCGGAATCTTCCAAAACCACGCTCATGCGGCGGCGGGAGAAATCGAAGGGAATCTCGTCCACATGCCGGTATTCCTCTAAAAGACCGCCCAACCCGTTTTTCTTGGCGCGCTCGATGACAGCCACATCGATGAGGTTTTTAAGGCCCGTCTGAAAATAGCTGTTCAAAAAGGCGTGGCGCAGCACGCGCTGGTCGTCGTCGCCGTTCAGATCCATGTATTTTTCCAGGACAATTTTATCTTCGGTCAGCGTGCCCGTCTTGTCCGTGCAGAGCACATCCATCGCGCCAAAGGTCTGA
>JAHZHM010000181.1 GCA_019420265.1 Clostridiales bacterium | reverse complement strand
GAAGCATGCGCTCATTTTTTCTCCTCGCACATAAAAATGAGCGCGCAGGTGGAAGCTCCCGCGCGCCCGAACAGATAGACTGGTATGAGCAATTTGTTTCTCTATTTTGTGCTGCGCTCCCGAATCATGCCTTTGCAGCTCTGGTATGTGGCGAAATAGTAGATGCCATAGAGCACCAGCAGCAGCCCCGCCGAGCACAGGATGCTGGGCAGCGAGCTTTGCACTTTGAATTCCATCACCATTTTGTTGACCACATAGATGGCGACTGCCGAATGCACCAGTGCCAGAGCCAGCGGCACGAAGAAATAAAGCGCAACCTGCCGCCGCATGGCTTTTCTTGCCATATCGTCATCCACGCCCAGCTTGCGCAGCAGCGCATACCGCGAGGCATTATCCGCCGTTTCCGAAAGCTGCTGCAAAGCCAAAACCGCCGATGCCGCGATGAGGAAGATGATGCCCAGATAGAGCAGCACAAACAGCACCATCGCCTTCATGCCCGTCTGCATCATCATCACGCGCCCTGCCGTTACGATGCGCATCCCAGGCCACATTCCTTCATAATCCGTATCCAGCTGCAAATCCAGCGCATCTCTATCTCCGCTTTTGTAGTTGCCTGCCAGGCAGGTTCTGTATTCCGGGATCTGCGCGGCAACGTCGTCCGGCAAAATCAGAACGAGGTTGACCGGGTTGGCGCTCATGGTCTCAAAATATTCTGTTTGCAGCGGGGTTTTTCCAGGCTTTAGCTGCTCCTGCCCAATCTGGATCGCCGCGCCGGTATCCAGCAGTTTCTGGCCTGCGCCTCTCGTCTTTTCTGCCGCCGCGCTGACGGCATATTCTCCCTGGCCCAGTGCAATCTCTTTCTTTCCCTGAAGGCGCATGAGCGCGTTATACTCCGAAACCGAGATAGCATCGAAAGTCCGGTTGCTGATGTTTATGCCCGTGGACGGAAAATCCGCCGATTCCAGATACTGTGTATATGGGATGCCCGTCTCCCGGTAGGAGAACAGGCAGCTCTCTTTAAAATAGCGGTCTGCTTCAAAGCCATTTTCCTGCATCTGTGCCTGCGCGCCCTGCTCGCCCACGGCGTCGAAAGAGGCCGTCGCGTCATACGGCGCATTTTCCATCGCCGTTTTGGTAATCGCGTAGTTGAGCCCGGAGCCTGTCGCTGTAACGGCAATGGCGAAAAACAGCATAAGGCAGACGAACGTCATCGAAAGGAAATTGGTATTGATTTTGGAGTTGAGCTGCCGGAAAACAAAGCTGTTCAACCCCCGGTGATAGAGAGCCTTGTTGCCCTGAATCAGTTTGAGCAAGAAGCCGGAAAGCGAAAAGAAGAAGAGCAGCGTCCCAATCACGCCAAACAGAATCGCCCGGTTGAACTGATCGTTTAAGACCACCAGGCCGTTATCGATAATCTGCTGATAGGCATATCCCAGGCAGCCCGCCGAAGCGATAAACGCGATAACCGAAAGCCAGAGTTTGCTGCTATATGCCTTTTCATTGGCATGCTCGGCGTTTAAAAGCGTAACCAGCTTGCATCTGGAGACATGCGCGATGTTGAGCAGCATCACAACCAGGAAAATCACGCCAAAGTATAGCAGTGTTTTCAGCAGCGCCGTGCCGGAAAACACGAACCGGAAGAACTCCAGTTTCACCTGAAACATGGATGCCACCAGCACGGATAGCCCCTGCGAGAGCAGGATTCCGGCAACCAGCCCCATCGCCAGGGCAAACAGGCCGATGATAAACGTCTCCATTGCCAAAACGAAGGAAACTCTGCCTTTTGGCATGCCCAAAATCAGGTAGACCCCCAGCTCCTTTTTCCTGCGCCTCATGAGGAATTTATTGGCATACAGGATGAGGAAAGCCAGAATTGCAGAGACAAAAACCGAAGTCGCGTTGATGGCTGCAACCAGCATTTCCAGCACGCCGCCCTGCGCCATGGATAGGCCCACCAGCAGCGCCTGGGAATCCATGGAATTGAACACATAGAAGATGCAAACGCCCAGCGCCAGCGTGAGGAAGTAGACTGCGTAATCCCGAATGCTTTTGCCGACGTTTTTGAAAGCCAGCTTAATAGAGGACATCACTATCACCCCCAAGCAGCGTTACAACCTGCAAAATGCGCTCAAAGAACTCCTTCCGGCTGTCTCCGCCACGAACCAGTTCGCTGAAAATTTCTCCGTCTTTGATAAATAGGATGCGTTTCGCGTAGCTTGCCGTGAAAGCATCGTGCGTTACCATCAGGATCGTCGCCCCCAGGCCGTCGTTCATGCGCACCAAGCTATCCAGCAGCATCCGCGCCGATTTGGAATCCAGCGCCCCCGTCGGCTCATCTGCTAAGATCAGAGAAGGATTTGTGATGATTGCCCGGGCGCTGGCCGCCCGCTGTTTCTCGCCGCCCGACATCTGATAGGGAAATTTATCCAAAACATGCCCAATGCTCAGCTGCGCCGCCACCTTGCGCACGCGCTGTTCGATCTCCTGCGCCGGGACGTTCTGGATGGAAAGCGCCAAGGCAATATTCTCATAGGCCGTCAGCGTATCCAGCAGGTTGAAATCCTGGAAGATAAAGC
>JAHZHM010000180.1 GCA_019420265.1 Clostridiales bacterium | reverse complement strand
GGGCCCTTGCTCTGCGGGTTGGTCAGCACTTCCACAATGTCGCCGGTTTTCAGCTCATAGTTGAGCGGCACGATGCGCCCATTGACTTTCGCGCCCCCGCATCGGTTGCCAATCTGCGAGTGAACGCCGTATGCAAAGTCCAGCGGCGTGCTCCCCTTGGTGAGATCTTTCACATCCCCCTTGGGCGTAAAGACGAAAACCGTGTCCGAAAAGAAGTTGATCTTCAGCGCTTCCATAAATTCCTTGGGATCGCGCATGTCGTTCTGCCATTCCATCAACTCCCGCAGCCAGCTGAGCTTTGCATCCAGCCCAGTAGTCTGCCCGGAAATGCCCTCTTTGTATTTCCAGTGCGCCGCAATGCCGTATTCGGCCGTGCGGTGCATCTCCTCTGTGCGAATCTGAACCTCAAACGGCTTGCCGTCGATGCCCACCAGCGTCGTGTGCAGAGATTGATACATATTCGCCTTGGGCACGGCGATATAGTCTTTGAAGCGCATAGGAAGCGGCCGCCAGACTGTGTGCACCGTCCCCAAAACCGCATAGCAATCCTTTACAGACGGCACGATCACGCGCACGGCGATAATATCGTAGAGCTCTTCAAAGGTTTTGGCCTTATTTTTCATCTTTTTATAGATGGAATAGATGTGCTTGGGCCGCCCTTCGATTTCCGCCGGAATGCCCAGCGCTGCAACCTTCTCTTTGAGCACGGCCACAATATTTTGAATATACTCCTCCCGCTCCTGCCGGGTGGAATTGAGCTTATGGGCAACGTCGAAATACGCCTCCGGCTCTAAATACTTGAGCGCCAAATCCTCGAATTCCCATTTGAATGTGCTGATGCCCAGCCGGTCGGCCAGGGGTGCATAGATCTCCAGCGTCTCCTTGGCCTTTTCCCGCTGTTTTTCCGGGGTTTTATATCCCAGCGTGCGCATGTTGTGCAGCCGGTCGGCCAGCTTGATGAGTATCACCCGGATATCCGAAGCCATGGCCAAAAACATCTTTCTCATGCTCTCGGCCTGCGCATCCTCTTTGGATTGGAAATCGAATTTTTTCAGCTTGGTAACGCCGTCGACGATGCGCGCGATCTCCGCGCTAAATTCCATCTCGACGTTCTCAATGGTAAATTCCGTATCTTCGGGCACATCGTGCAACATGGAAGCGCAGATGCTCACGTTATCCAGCCCCAAATCCGCCAGAATGCGCGTCACTTCATAAGGGTGCACGATATAAGGCTCGCCAGAATTGCGCAGCTGTCCCTCATGCGCCTTTTCAGCGACTGCAAACGCTTTCTCGATGAGTGGGTCTCCCTGGTATACGGGATAATCCCCTATAAATCTCTGGTATAACGTCATGCGCCTCAAATCCTTCCCTCGGCCAAATCTCCCATAGCCCGAAAATATGCGCTTTGCTCCGGGCAAAACGCCTGTTCTTCTTTCAAATGAATTTGTATTATTTTATCACTTTTTCGAACTTCTATCAACTTCTGCTCAAAAAACCCCTGAAAATACAGCCACGGCTTTTTGATGTCCGGCAAGCCCAGCATTTCCGCTGCCTTTTCTAAGAATTCGCTGACAGATGCGTAAACACCTTCTGCTTTTTCAAAAGCTTCCCGCATCTGTGCAAGAAGCGCCAAGTCATAAAAGGCCCTTGCTTCAGCGCGGTATGCCTCTTTTAGATCTTCGCCTAAATAAACCGCTGCCCCTGACTGACGGGCCAATAAGGCGAAATCACCTAGGGCCAGTGTGTTCCTATGATGCTGCAAAGGCTGTCTTTGTAAATAGCAGAAACAGCTCTCTGCGGAATCCGCCGCTGCTTGCTGGCACTCTGCCCAGCCTGCCGCAGATTCCGTTCTTTTGTCTCTCAAAAATATCGCCCCGGGATAACTGCCGCAAAAGGCTGCCGCGCCTAACGCGTGCGCTCTCTGCTGCTCCATCCATTGTTTTAGCTGCTCTGGCGTAGATAAAAGCGTGCCTGATGGTGCTTTCAAAAAAGCCGCATATGCCAAAACTTCTGCTGGAAACAGCCGCAAATACTCCTTTTCCAGCCTTTTGGGCCAATCCACTTCTCCCCGCTCCTGCACCGAGGAGAGAATCAGCTGGCTTTTTCGGTTTCCCCGAAACTCATTGATGGAAAAAGAGGCAATGCAGTCATAGTGTGCTCCTTTTTGAACCGCCTCCCGCGCAGAAAAGCGCAAAATCTCGGAGGGGCAATCGGCCGCCATCATCTTCAGGTGCTCCCCTGTCTTGCCCATCTTGGCAATCTCAAGCGGCTGAAAATCTTCGAGATAAAAGCGCGGCTCCTCATTATCCTGCCCAAAGGGCTGCAATTTTTCCATCTGCTCCGCCAGCACAATATCTGCTTCGCCCAGCCGCAGCGCCTGGTCATACTGGACGACGGGCAAAAACACCTCTTCCGGGTATTTTTCGCTCAAAAATTTCTGCACGATGCGCTGAACTTCTGCCAAATTCTCTTTTTTCAGCGTTAGCCCCGCCGCCATCTCATGCCCGCCAAAGCGCTCATAAAGATGCTCTGCCTGGCAAAGCGCCTCATAGAGGTTAATTCCCGGGATGCTTCTGGCAGAACCCGTCAGCATCCCGTCCTCTTCTGCCAGCACAACTGCCGGCCGGTAAAAGGCTTGTGTGATAGAGGAAGCCGCCAGGCCAACGACTCCCTTCTCCCATCCCTGCCCAGAGACGAACAAGATGCGCGCATCTGCCAGGCAAACGCCCTTTCTCACCTGCTCTATGGCCTGCTGCGTAATGCTCTTTTGCAAATCCTGGCGTCGGCTGTTGATGCCGCTTAAATGCTCTGCCAGTTTCTTCGCCTGGCCAGCATCCGCCGTCGTCAAAAGCTCCAGCGCCAAGCTGGCATGTTCCAGCCGCCCCGCCGCGTTGATGCGCGGAACGAGACCAAACGCAACGCCATACGATTGTATATTCGCCAGCCGCAGCCCAGCCGCTTCCGCCAAAGCCCGAAAACCCAGACAAGGCTTCTGCCTGAGCTTTTGCAGCCCAAGATAGGCCAAAGCCCTGTTCTCTCCAGTCAGGCTCACCATATCGCCGATCGTCGCGACACCGCAAAGGTCGATGAGCTCCTCCGCCTCTGCGCCCAAAAGCGCCTGCGCCACTTTAAACGCCGTCCCCGCACCGCAAAGCTCACCAAAGGGATATGTCTCTCCCGGCATTTTGCAGTTGAGCAAATAAGGTGTATCCGGCAGTTCGCCGCATTCATGATGATCGATGACGATGCAGTCCGCGCCCAGCTTCTTTGCCAGCGCGATGTCCGAAACGCTGCGGATGCCGCAATCCACGGTGATGATCAGCGTCGCTCCGCCCTCTATCAGCCGGGTAAAGGCAGCAGCATTGGTGCCATATCCCTCGCTGGCGCGATCCGGAATATATAAAATGGGCTCCAGTCCAATGGCCGTCAAAGCCTTTTGCAGAATCGCCGCACCACAAACGCCATCACAGTCGTAATCCGAATAAATGGCGACGCGCTCCCCCTGCTCCGCGGCCCGCAAAATGCGCGCACAGCTCTTTTTCATATTCAGAAATGCAAACGGATCTCCCACCTGCCCCCATCCGGGGTTCAAAAAGGCTTCCGCCTGCCCAGCCAAAATGCCTCTGGCCGCCAAAAGCTCCGCAACCATAGGCAGAATTCCCTGGCTCTCATATTCTGTTCGCTCTGCCAGGCTCAGCGCCTGGCCTTTTTGTTCATACCGCATCAGAGCCTCCATAAATACACAAAGGCGGTCATTGACCGCCTTTGAAGAGAAAGATCCACGCTATCTGATCGCTTTTACTTTTTTGCGCACTTTTTTCCCTTTTCCTACTGTTTTCTTTGCCCAAAGGCTGGCCGGCAACCCGAGAAGGCTCGTGCAAAGCGCCGCGAAAAGCACGCCCAGCATTGCACATAAGCCCCATCCCATCAGAGAAGCTTCGCCCAGCAAATATGCCGCCAAAAACATCGCTGCTCCAACCAGGGCAACCAGAACGCGCCGCAATCTGCATGCCTTTGCCGCGCCCTCTGCCTCTTCTTCCAGTGCATCCGAATTGCCTTTGCGCAGCGCATCGCGCATCTGCTCAAAATAAACGCCAACATCCAACAGGCTATAGAGCATAGCCGCCAGCAGTGCTGCCAGCAAGGCCGGTGTGATGGAAAAACGTGCAATCAGGATTACGCTCAGCAGCAGCGCCATCGTTCCGATGCTGGCGATAAAAGCCCCAATGCCGCCCGCACTGCCATACCGCGCCATAAAATACAGCGAAGCGACCAAAATTGCGGCCAGCACTGCCAGCGCCAAAAACAACAGCGTCATGCGCGGCATCGCCCGAGCGATCACATCGCATCCGCGGAATTTCGCCCCCGCATATTCTGCCTGAATCGCCTGCGTCATGGCATCGCCCTCATCTGCTATCTTTTGCACACGGATGAGCGCCTGATCCTGCTTCTCCCCGGCTTTTAGGACCTGGTAATCCCCCACGCCTTGCGCCGCAATAATCCTGCTCAGATCTTCCAGCTCAAACTCCTGGTTTATGTCAAATTTCAGCACATATCCGCCGCTCAGCGTCTGGCTAAAATTGAACCCGCTGCACAGCAGCGTTACTGCCGCAGCCACAACCATCACGGCAACAACCGCCCAGGCAAATATCTTAGAATACTTCTGCATTACTCTGCCTCCTTTTTGCTGCCAAAATAGATGGCGTTTCCATCCGGCATAGTGCCTACCATCAGCCGCACCAAAGGCTGCGTCAGAATGACCGCGCAAAGAATTGCGCAAATCACACTCAGCCCCGCCGCAAAGGCAAAGCTGGAGAGCTCATAAACGCCAAACAGAATGAATACCAGCAACGCAGCGCAGAGCGCCAGCCCCGCATAGAATACACGCTTCGCCCCGGCGCCACAGCCCGATTTTGCAGCAGCCCTGGGAGCCTTGCCCGCCAAAAACTCTTTCTTAAAGCCATTTACAACCATCAGGCTCATTGCAGCCATGCAGAGCGCGCCTACGAAAAGCCCCGCCATGCCAAAGGCTGTAATCTGCAATCTGGAAATTGCCAGGAACAGCAGCACCAACGCCGTATGCCCCAGCAGGGAAATTGCCGCCATCAGGCCGGGAATCCGATAGCATAAAATCATCGCCAGGGCCAAAGCCAACAGCCCCGCAATCCCAGCTATCATCATGCCGCGCAGCGCGTTTTCTCCCAAAGCCGGGCTAACGCTGCGCATTTCCGTCGCCTCCACCTCAACCGAATAAGGCCGATTGTTGACAACCTGCGCCAGCTCTTCCAGCTGATACATGGGAATATTCGTCTGAACGCTGCCCTGCCCCGTCTCAATCGCGCTCTTGATCGTCGCCTGCGCAATATCCGTTCCTTCATAGTGGAGTTTAATGTAATTGCGGTTGCTGTAGTCCTCCTGGCTGATGCCCCGTTCCGCAATCTCGGCCGTCGCCTTTTCAAAGGCTTCTTTTCCCTCTTTTGTCAGCGAAAAGGAGAGATACCGATATCCCATGATATCTTCCTGCGCGACGACAAACTCGATCTGGCTGGAGGGGATGACCACATTATCAACCGAATCACGAATTGTCAA
>JAHZHM010000018.1 GCA_019420265.1 Clostridiales bacterium | reverse complement strand
CATGATCTCGCAGAGCTCCTCCCAGTAATCTACCTGCTCGAACGGGAGATTCTCCACGGGCGCGCCCGTGATAATCAGGCCATCCAGCTTGGAGGAGCGGATTTCCTCGAATGTCTTATAGAAAGTCTCCAGATGCGTCTTAGAGGTATTTTTGGATTCATGCGATTTCGGGCGCAGCAGGATGATCTCAACTTGCAGGGGTGAATTGCCCAGCAGGCGCAATAGCTGCGTCTCGGTTTCAATTTTGGTGGGCATCAGATTCAAAATTGCAATTTTAAGCGGGCGGATATCCTGCGTGCGCGCGCGCACGTCCGTCATAATGAAAATGCCTTCGTCGGATAATGTCTTGGCTGCCGGCAGGCTGCTAGGAATGTTGATTGGCACGGTTTGTTCCTCCCTTTCTTTCAGTCGCCCAAGGCGTTTGACAACTATTATACTTTATCTTAGAATGATTGTATAGAAGAGAGTGCAAATATTTTTTAGGGAATGAGAGTATCATGAGCAAAATCAGCGAGTGGATGAAAAATAAATCTCACGATTTGGCGGAAGAGCTGGTGGGCATCAACGCCCGGCATCTTCTGACGGATAATATCAGCGGGTTTGGCATGAAGGGAAGAGTGATTGAGCTGCTTTCCGAGCTGAAAACGGCGCTTTTCCCGAGCCTATATGAGAGAGAGCTGGTCAACGCGGATTATCTTTCCGCCAAAGTGATGGATAAACTGAACAATGCGGCGATGCTCTTAAACGCGATGATCCGCGATGTTTTGATCAACAAATGCGAGCTGGAAAAAAAGCAGAACTGCGGGGGCAGAGAGTGCTTTGCCCATGCCGATGAAATCACGGCGCAGTTTATGGAGCGGGTTTTGCAGGTTCGCAAGATGCTGACGCTGGATATTGCGGCGGCCTATGAGGGCGATCCTGCGGCAAAGAACGTCGAGGAAATTTTGCTGAGCTACCCTTCGGTTGAGGCGATCAGCATTTATCGCCTGGCACACGAGCTATTTTTGCTGGAAGTGCCGCTCATCCCGCGGATCATGACGGAGTATGCGCATCAGCTGACGGGCATCGATATTCACCCTGGCGCGAGCATTGGCAGCAGTTTTTTTATCGACCACGGGACGGGCGTTGTTATCGGGGAAACCTGCGTCATCGGCAACCGCGTCAAGCTGTATCAGGGCGTAACGCTGGGGGCCAAGAGCTTTGAAGTGGATGAGCAGGGCAACCCGGTGAAGGGAGTCAAGCGGCACCCCAATATTGAGGATAACGTTGTGATCTATGCCGGGGCGACCATCCTGGGCGGGGATGTTACCATCGGGCACGACAGTGTCATCGGCGGAAATGTCTGGCTGGTGCATTCTGTCCCGCCGTACACGACGGTTTATAACGCGGCGCCAAAGCCCATCATCTCTCAGAGAAAATAGAATTTTTGAAAACTTGAAACAGAAAGAAGGAATTTGCTCCCAGCGGGAAGAATAAATAGCATAATCAATTATTCTTTCGCATGAAAAAGTGAATAGGGAAGAAAAATCCTCAGAGAAAATATTTTTTCTGCGGGGGTTTGTTTCAATATAAAACAAAGGGGATGTTTCGCATGATTCAGTTGATTTATGGGTCCAAGGGAAGCGGAAAGACCAAGCGCTTAATTGAAATGGTGAATGCCGAGGCAAAGGCCGCGGATGGAAATGTCGTTTTTATGGACGACAACAAGCGCTATATGTATGATGTGGATCGGGAAGTGCGCTTTGTGGATGTGACAGAGTATAA
>JAHZHM010000179.1 GCA_019420265.1 Clostridiales bacterium | reverse complement strand
AAAAGTATTTTTCCCATTTGAATGCCCAGAAAAATTCAGGTATACTAGATAGCATGAAAAGCGATTTGAGATTTCTTCTGTTACTTTATCTGCTTTGCCTCAATTTGCTGGCATTTCTCCTCTGCGCATGGGATAAACGCCTAGCAAAGCAGCATCGCTGGCGCATACCTGAGCGGGTGCTGCTGGCCTTTGCATGGCTGGGCGGGGCGGCGGGTATGCTGCTGGCCATGCACCTTTTTCGCCATAAGACACAGCACCGAAAGTTCACTATCCTGGTGCCGCTTGCTCTATTCCTTCAACTTTTCCTTCTGTTATTCCTATTTTTCTCTCGAGGTGTCCTATGAAAAAGCACAAATCCTCTGCCCTCTCTTTGGCAACGATTCTCTTCTTTCTCATCGCCGCAGCGATCTATTTCTTTGCTCAGCCTGGAGAATCCGTCCCGAGCGGCGTCTCGCCCGTTGCGCCGAGTGCTGGCTCGCCAGTTCTTTCGGACCTTCCTGATAATGCAGACGGCCTTCGGGTCATCTACATTGATGTCGGCCAGGGAGACAGCGCGCTCATTTTGACGCCAGACGGCAAAGCGATGCTCATCGATGCCGGAGAAACGACAGCGAAAAACAAAGTTGCCGATGTATTAGAGGAATACGGAGTAACGACGCTGGATATGCTCGTCGCGACGCACCCACATTCTGATCATATCGGCGGCATGCAGTATATCGTCGAACATTTCCAAATTGACCAGATTTGCCTGCCTAGCGTCAGCCATACCAGCAAAGGCTATGAGAATCTGCTTTTGGCGATTCAGAATAAAAAGATTCCCGCGCTTGAGGCCAAAGCCGGAAAGAGCTTTGAACTGGGCAGCGAAGTGCGCTGTGAAATTCTCGCTCCCGTTCAGGAAGAATACGAAAACCTCAACGACTATTCTGCGGTCATCCGCGTTTGCTTTGGTGAAACTTCCTTTCTGTTTACAGGCGATGCCGAAGCGCTCTCGGAAGCGGAAATCTTGGAAAATACCTCAGATTCCATTCGCTCGACTGTGCTCAAAGTTGGGCATCACGGCAGCAAGACTTCCAGCTCGG
>JAHZHM010000178.1 GCA_019420265.1 Clostridiales bacterium | reverse complement strand
CTCCCCCGCCAACCGCCCGAGGCAGCTGACGAGCAAGCTTTAAAAATGGTGACCCCTAGGAGACTCGAACTCCTGTTACCGCCGTGAAAGGGCGATGTCTTGACCGCTTGACCAAGGGGCCACAAACGGGACGTATAATATATTAAACAATGATGGAGAAAATGTCAAGGGGATTTCTAAAAAATGCTGAAATTAAGTTTTGCGGGCGCCGATTCGGCCATTTCCGGCGGATTCTTGCAGCAGAAGCATGCGTTTTCGAGCTATCTGCGCGCTATGGAAAGCTGGCTGGCAGTTCGGAAAAGATAACTTTCTTGCAAGAAAAGGGCGTTTACTTCCCGGATGCGCCATGATATGCTTAATATAAAGCGGAGGTGCTTTTTGAAAGCGGCCTTCCCCAATATAAAAATGGCCTGAAGGGAAGAGAAAGGTTGCAAATACGCGCCCCGGCGATGTATAATAAGAGCATTCGGTGAGACAGGAACATAAAAAAGAGAGGCATTTTGCTTCCAGTTGTTTTGTTTTTCCCGAAGTATCCAATTTATGGCTTTGCGCCAAAAGAAAAGGAGATTTGAAAATGGATAAGTTGAAAAGAAGACAGGAAATGGGCAAAATCAACGCGGAGATTCTGGGTGCTGTCGATCAGAAGCAGATCGACGAGCTGGTAGACGCGATTATTGACGCCAGAAGAATTTTTGTTTCCGGCTGGGGCAGAGCGGGAAATATCGTCCGCATTCTGGGCATGGATATGTCGCAGCTGGGCATGAATGTATTCTGCGTTGGCGATAACAATACGCCCTCCATCCATGAGAGAGATCTGCTGATCATCTTCTCCGGATCGGGCAACACCAAAACCATCTCCCTCATTTGCCAGCAGGGCAAGGATCACGGCGCAAAAGTCTGCCTGATCTCGGGCAACGCGGATTCTACGATGGGCAAGATTGCGGATATCAACGTCGTCATCCCGGCATCGCAGTGGAAAGAGGAAAAGGAAGGCGAAGAGCATTCTGAGATTCGCGGGCTGAATATTTATCAGGTTGCCTTTATGCTCAACGATTTCATCGAAGAGTGCGTGATGGAGCGCCTTGGAAAGACGTTCGAAGACGTCCGCGCCAACCACAACAACTTGGAATAATCCCACTGCTAAAGGAGAAATAGGCAATGATAAAGAAAATGGATAGAGTTGCAGAGCGAGCCAGAACAGGCAGAGAAGATGCCGAGATGCTGGCCGGCATCGACCAGGCGCAGCTGGATGCGATGGTGGATGCTATCCTGGAAGCAAAGCGGATTTTCGTTGCAGGTTGGGGCAGAGCGGGGAACGTCGGCAGAATTCTCTCGATGGACTGCTCGCAGATTGGCCTGGAGACTTACTGCGTTGGCGATAATGGAACGCCCGCGATTCGGCCGGATGATATTTTGGTCATCAGCTCGGGCTCCGGGGAGACAAAGACCATGTGCATTCTGGCGCAGCAGGCAAAGGAACACGGCGCGAAACTGGGTCTCATTTCCGGCAATGCGGATTCCACCATCGGAAAAATGGCGGATGTAAACATCGTGATTCCGCAGATTAAGCGCAAGCGCGGCGATGGCGCCCCCCCTGCGCCCACGAATTCTGGCGGCTCGATGTATCATGTTATCGTCATGGTTTGTGATCTGATCCGCGCTTATGCGATGGAACGGCTCGGCGTAACCTGGGAAGACGTCGGCAGGAATCACAACAATCTGGAATAAGAGGAGATTACGATCATGATGGATAGAGTGAAGGAAAAAATCAGAATGGGCGAAGAGAGCGCCCAGATGTTAAACGGCGTTTGCCAGCAGGAATTGGATGAGCTCGCAAAGGCGATTCTCCATGCCAGAAGAACTTTTGTCGCAGGCTGGGGCAGAGCGGGGAACATGATCAAAATCCTCTCCATGAACTGCTCTCAGTCTGGATTGAGAACATTTGTCGTCGGCGACAACGGGACGCCGGCCATTGGCGAAGAGGATCTGCTGGTGATCGGCTCGGGCTCCGGCGAGACCAAAACCATGTGCATCATCGCGCAGCAGGCAAAAGAGCACGGCGCAAAGCTGGCGCTGGTTACGGGAAGCAAAGATTCCACGATCGGCCGGCTGGCGGATTTGCAGGTTGTGATTCCAAAGCCCGTTCGGCCGGAGGGTGAAGAGGTTCCGGATGGCTGCGGCGGCTCGATTTATCCGGTTATGTTTATGGTGGCAGATACTGTGCAGTCCTATTTGTCGGAATATATGAACTTGGTTCCGGCAGATATTGGGTTCAACCACAACAATCTGGAGTAAGGGAAAACAAAAGGCCTCTTCGGGGGCCTTTTTCTATGCGTAAAATGGGAGGAAAGCATGCAATATATCATCGAGACAGAACGGCTGGGGCTGAGGGAGCTGGAGCAGGAAGATTTTGGCGCGCTGTGCCTGTTTTTGCAGGACATCGAGGTAATGTATGCCTGGGAATATGCCTTTAGCGATGAACAGGTGCGCGAGTTTATCTCGAATCAGCAAAAGCGCTATGAAGTGGATGGTTTTGGTTATTATGCGGCGGTGGAGAAAGAATCCGGCAAAGTGATAGGATGTATGGGGCCGCTGATGGAGCAAGTTGACGGCGAAAAATTCTATGGGATTGGCTATATCCTGGGCAAGGATGCCTGGGGCAAGGGCTATGCCACAGAGGCAGGAGAGGCCAGCATCCGATATCTCTTTGAAAATTACGCGGCACAGAAGGTGATAGCGGAGATTCGGCCGGAAAATGAGGCGTCTGTGCGGGTGGCGGAGCGGCTGGGCATGAAGAGGGAGAGCCAGTTTATCAAGATGGTCAAGGGAAAGCAGATGCCGCATGCAATTTATGCGC
>JAHZHM010000177.1 GCA_019420265.1 Clostridiales bacterium | reverse complement strand
GCCGCCGACTATCCAAGATATTTATGCAAAAGCTGCGTCAGCAGTTCGACGTTAATCGGCTTTGAGACATGCTCGTTCATGCCGCATTCCTTGCAACGCTGAATATCATCTGAAAAAGCGTCTGCCGTCATAGCCAGGATGGGCAGGTTGGCATCTGGGCGTTCGAGCGCGCGGATCGCTTTCGTCGCATCGTAGCCATTCATAACGGGCATCCGGATATCCATCAGAATTGCATCATAGAACCCTGTATCCGATGCTCTAAATTTTTCCAGGCAAACCTGGCCGTTCTCCGCCCTCTCCAATTCAAAGCCTATCTCAGAGAGAATATCCTCCGCAATCTCCCAGTTCAGATCATTATCCTCTGCCAGCAGAATTCGCTTGCCCGCAAACCCGGATTCGCCATCCTCCGGCTTTGCCTCTCCGCGCTCGGGCGCATCCGGCATCATATACTGGCTTAGCCCCAAAAAGAGATTGGATTTAAACAGCGGTTTTGAGATGAATCCATGAATGCCAACCTCTTGCGCCTCCTGCTCGATCTCGCTCCAATCATAAGCAGAGATGATCAAAATCGGAACTTCATCTCCTAAAAGCTTTCGGATCTCCCGGGCAGTATGCAGCCCATCCATACCCGGCATCTTCCAATCCAGCAGAACGATCTCGTAGTCATTCCGCTCTTTATGGCGCTTCTCAACCATCTGCACAGCGCTCTGCCCATCCACTGCCCACTGCGCATCGATGCCAATTTCTTTGAGCGAAGAAACTGCGCTCAGGCACAGATCTTCATTATTGTCCACAACCAGCATTCTCCAAGGTGGGAGCACCATATCCTTCTCCTGCACCTCTGCCTTTTCCAGATCCAGCGTGATATGGAATTCGCTTCCTTTCCCGGGCGCACTCTTTAGCGCAATGCTTCCGCCCATCGCATCCACAATCGCCTTGGTGATGGCCATGCCCAGGCCTGTTCCTTCTGTTTTTTGAACCTGCTGATTCTCTTCTCTGGAAAAAGTCTCAAAGATCTTTTTCTGGAACTCCTCCGTCATCCCGATGCCGCTATCTCTCACTTTGAAATGGCATCGGATATATCGCGCTCCAAGCGGGGAAGCTTCCTGCTCCAGGTAGACATAGATATTACCGTCTTCAGGCGTAAACTTGACGGCATTCGATAAAAGATTGATCAAAACCTGATTGAGGCGCACACTATCGCAATAGACGTCTTCCGCCTGAATCTGCCGAATGAAAATATCAAAATGCTGCCTGCGCGCCTTGATCTGCGGCTGAATGATATTGACGATGCTATCCATGGTTTCGCGCAGAGAAATCTGCCCCATATTCAAAGACAGTTTTCCGCTCTCAATTTTAGACATATCCAGCACATCGTTAATCAGGCCGAGCAAGTGCTTGCTGGATAGGGTTATTTTCTTTAAGCAATCTTTGACTTTCTCCATATTATCGATATTCGCCATGGCAATGGCCGTCATGCCCACGATTCCGTTCATAGGCGTGCGGATATCGTGGCTCATGCTGGAGAGAAATTCACTTTTTGCTTTGTTGGATTTGATTGCCTCTTTTTCCGCTTTATCCAGTTCTGCCAGCTGCCTTTGCGACAACCGGTAATACAAAACAAAAATGATGGCAACCCCGCCGAGTATGACAGCGCTGGTAAGCAAAATTGCAAGCTGCCTATGAGCTCCAAGGTCGCTTAGAATATTATCCAGCGTTCCAAACGGCATGACAGAGATGAGATACCATTCAGAATCAGGCAGCGGCGTGCATAAAAGAAAGCGATATTCTCCATCCACCTGGATCATTGTAGAATACTCTGCGCCATTCTGCATCGCATCGCGCAGCTCATTTGCCTATTCTTCTGCCGTCTTTCCGCGGAATTCAGCAAAGATCTCTGAGATGCGGTTGAAATAGTTCTCACCCTCCCATCTGACAACAAACGTGCCATCCTTGCGGATGATATAGGAATACATCAGATCCTCTTCCATTTTCATTTCGAGCACGCCTTCCAGGTATTCCATGGGCAGCGCGGCCACAATCGCAGAGCTGGTCTGCCCATCGCTCATGGGATACTGCGCATTGATCAGAAGGCAGAGCTGTTTTTCCCCGCTGGCATTTACACCGGTAAAAACACGCAGGCGGCTATCGTGCAGCACCTTATTGAAGGTTTCATAATCATGATACGCCACGCTCTCACCGTAGATCGTCTCACTCTGGCCATCCTTGGTATAAAGCCCAAGATATGTGAAGTTTCTCACTTCAGCCGAAAGCGCAAGCTGCTCGATCATCTCCTGCCCATATTCCGCATTCTCTGGCGGAACTCTTCGCACGATTCCCTCCAAATCTGAAATTTGAAGATCCAGCACGGTATCAAATTTTTGCTGCGTCTGCCTTGCCATAGCGGACATATAGAGCTGGCCAATTTCGCTGATGGCGACATCGCTTTTCTGAGCAATAACCACAGAAGCAATTGCCAGCATCAAAATACAGACGACAATTAAAATCGAAAAGCTCGCAATTAGGAATCTGTTGTTTCTTCTTTTCATCATTCGTTTCCTCCATCGCATTTCACTTGGTCTTTTCACTCTGCCAGCATCTCTTTGAGCGGCTGATAGTAGTGATAGGCAAAGCGCAGGCCATCATACTGGAACTGCCTTTCCAATCCTTCCGCCGATTGCCAGAGCGCCTCCAGCCCCTGGTTTGCATAGGTATTGATCTCTTCAAGGCCATGTTTGCCCGGCTGCTGAAGCTCATAGATGCAGATGACACCCTTACCATGCAATCTGGCCAGTTCCACCTCTTTTGCCATCTGTGCATATTCATCTGAGCGATTATAGTTCATCACGGCGATGCCATCACAGCAATCGCGCACCAGTGTTTCCAGAACATCCGGGCAGCTGGCATCGTAAAAAATTGGGATGCAGACCCAAAATTCCAAATCGTGCTGCGCGGCATACCGATAGCCTTGCTGAATACAGCCAAGATAACTTTGCATCAAAGCGGGGCGCTTTTCTTGCTTATCTTCCCATTCTTCCAGCAAGTATGGCTCGATATCCACCATCACGCCGCATATTTTGCCGCTCTGCGGCTGGCGTTCATTATAATCTGCGACGCGCTGGATTCTTTTGATCAAGCTTTCGCCCTCCGCATCATAGGCCCACTGGGCCTCGCCCACCAGCGCATAGACGTCTATTTGCTTTTTGCGCAATCCGGAGACGAAGGCCTGTGCCTCTCCTTCCGGCATCAGGCTCTCTTTGGGGAAATGCTGATAGACTTCCGAAATGCCCGCCCGGCTTGCGCACGCGAAAAGCTCCTCCGCCTCTTCTGGCACCAGCACCTCTGCGCTCCAGCTAAACATGCCAAAGCCTTGCTCTTTGGGCGAAGCGCCCAGGCATCGCCATGCCGCAAAAGCTGTTATTCCGCACAGCAGCAAAATTGCCGTGATCACAATCGCTCTTTTTCTCATCTTCGCCTCATTTCAAGCTTTGCTTTCTCTGTTTGATTTTCCGCTCCGCTTCCCAATCCGGAACCGGATAATGGAAGCAGAATCCTTGCAGCGCATCGCACCCTGCATCCCGCAGCGTCTGTGCCTGTTCTTCTTTTTCCACACCTTCCGCAAAGACCTTGAGCCCAAGCTCATGGCCGATATCTATCATGGCGCGCAGAATGGTATCTCCGAACTTCGTCCCGATATTGTCGATCAACGCTTTATCCAGCTTCAGAACATCCAGGGAGTTTTCCCGGATATCCATAAAGGAAGTGAAGCCATCGCCAAAGTCATCCAGCGCGATTTGTATTCCCATCTGCCGAATGGCCACAACATTTTGATGCGCCACTGTGGCGTCACCAAATGCCGCGCTTTCTGTGATCTCAAAAATGAGACGCCGCTTTTCAAATTCATGCGCTTCGACGATTTCGCGGATTCTCTCCGCAAAATCTGCCCGTGAAAACGTCTCCCGAGAAAAATTGCAAGAGAGAAAGAAATCCTCTATCCCCGCGCGTTTCAGCCGTTCCAGGAAGGCGCATGCCTGGCCCAGCAGATAAAAATCCAGCTGACTGATCAGCCCCTCTTTTTCCATCAGCGGAATGAACTGCCCTGGCGCAAGGAAACCTCGCTCTGGGTGCTCCCAGCGGGCCAGCGCCTCACCGCCCAGGATGCTCTGGTTTTGGGCATCCACATAAAACTGGAGATAAAGCTGAAATTCTCCATATTCAAAGCCTCGGCGGACATCCTCCTGAAGCTGCCGCTCCTCCTGAAGCGCTTTTTGCAGCTCGTCCGTGCAAATTTTAAAATCCTCGCCCTGCCGGCAGGCCATCTGCGCACTTTGCGCCGCCTGGAACAAAATTTCATCCAGATGATAGTCATCGGCTTTCAGCAAATAGACCCCTGCCGCAATCTGCCCTGCATAGCTCTTTCCTTCCGCAGAAAAACTGCGCAGGCGCCCGAGGGCCAACGATAGCCATTCTTCCAGCTCTTGCTGGCCGGCGCCCAGCCTGAGCACAGCGAATCCCTCGTCTGAAACCCGCGCCAGCAGATCCGTCTGCGAGATATAGTCGGAAAGGACAGCTGCGGTATGGCGCAAAAGCGCATCAGCCACCGCGCGGCCGCTCATGCGCTCCACACGCTCAATATCCAGATAGAAATAGCACATGCGGTATAGGATTCGATTCTGATCGCCAATCAGCGCCCGATATCCGCGCTCCAGATAATCGATATTTCCAATTCCAGTCAATTCATCCTGCTCACTGCGCCGCCTGAGCTCTTTTTTGCTGGCGCGATATTTGCGCAGCAAAACCAAAGCTAGCCCTGCCAGCAGAATAACTGCAATCCCAAGGCCAACGATGCCGCCTCGCATTTGGCGGCGATACTCATCGGGCTGCGCGCCCGCTGCTTCTACCAGCATACCTGCCTTGGCTTCCTGCGAAACTTGAGAGAGAAAGCTGCGCAGATCCTCTTCCAGCAATTGCGGCGCGGCGTCCGTCAGCCAAATCTGATACTGTACGCTTTGGCCTTGCACCTCTGTCTCTAAGATAATCAGCTCCGCGCCTTCTTTATGGCGGAACTGCTCGCTTCCATCGCACCCGGAGATCAGATCCACCTGAAAATGCGCAGCCATCTGTTCGCGCCGGTCTGCCCGCCCCGGCTCGTAATAGCGAATTTCATAGCTGCTCTGCTGGGAAAACGCGCGCAGCAGATCTGGAATGAGCCCCTGATATGTGCCCGATTCGCTGTCATAATACTCCACCGGGTAGGAATCGGGATTCCCCGCAACATAAATTACAATCTCTTCCACTCTTTATTCTCCGCTTTCCTGCTCTTTGGCCGCTTTTGGCTTTGTAACATGAAAATGAATACGCTGCCGCTCGATCTTGCCCCACTGCGTTTTTTTCTTGCGGTAGCCAAACAGCGCCGTCATCCGGACCCATGCCAAAATAAAACGCAACCCGGAAACTTCAATCGCGCATAGGGCAATGGCTTTCAGCGCATC
>JAHZHM010000176.1:21246-31022 GCA_019420265.1 Clostridiales bacterium | reverse complement strand
TCGCCTGGCTCATCGCGAAATAATGAACGGAAATCTGCTCCAAACGCTGAGCACAGCGAAACGGGTTTAGCTAATACTCAAATGATTAGCGTAGAGTCGTGGATCGTGATTGGCGTATCGTGTTTGGTGCTGATAATGGCGATTTTGATTGCGCTATACTATAAAAAATATTCTTGATCTATAAAGGATAACGTAGATGCAAAGAACAGAATGGATACTCTGCCCTATTCGAGGTGGAAAAGCACACGCTAAAATCAGAGAAGATGCCGAGATGAAAAACTTTTCGCTGCATTGCCCGAAGCGCAAGCAGAAACAGCGATAGATGAAAAACGATTCTCTGTTTCGATTTGCAAGGACAAAGCGAGGTAACGGAACAGGTATTCCCGCCTTTCCGAAAACTATGAAAACCCCCACTGAAAAATGTTAATTTTCAGCGGGGATTTTTCATAGATGGGAGACCGCGGCTGAATACAAGTGAAACTGATTTTTGAAAAGTCAAAGGAACGGTTTTTCTGCGCAATCTGAAGGCCGACGCAAAGATTTTCGATGATATTTACGCAAAGCGTATTTAGAATGATGGAAAGAGCCAAACATTTTCTGTCTGTGAAAAAAGCAGAAGAGGTATTGCAATGCCAAAGCACAAAAACAACCTGATAATGCAAAATGGCGGTATAATCTTACGACCACACCGCCATTTTGCAGAAATACTTCGCACCCACACTTCGGCTAAAAAAGCTAATTTTTTCCTTATTCTTCGCTGTCGTCCTCTTCTGTTTCCCAGCCCTCGGAGTTCTCCTCGGAAAATTCTGCCGAGGCAAATTCCTCTAGCAGTGTCCGCGCGTTTTGCTCGTCCTCCTGGGCGACGTAAATATCCGTCTGCCCGCCGACTCCGCCAAAAACAGAGGAAAAACCATCCGGGCATTCCGTGAGATAGGCAATCCCTTCGCTTTGCAGGATGGAGCAGAGAATCTCCGCTTCGGGCATGGAGCCCGCCGAAGCCACCAGGCAGAGCTCTGGGGCGGCCTGCGGCTCGGCTTTGCGGCGCACTTTCGTCCCGCACTCCGGGCAGCGGCTGAGGGTATCGTCAAATTCAAATGAACAGTATCTACAGGTTTGCATCAAAAGGCTCCTTTCTTCCTCTCTATAGTATGAGGATTTTGGGGAGCTGTCAAGGCGCTTTGCGCTAAGATGAAAAAAGAGGCAGTACACAGTGTGTATGCCTCTTTTGAACTTGTGCTGTTTTGCTTATTTGCTCGCCTCTTCCACAGCAACCGCAACGGCGACGGAAGCGCCGACCATCGGGTTGTTGCCCATGCCGATGAGGCCCATCATCTCAACGTGCGCCGGAACAGAGGAGCTGCCCGCGAACTGCGCATCGCTGTGCATTCTGCCCATGGTGTCCGTCAGGCCGTAGGAAGCGGGGCCTGCTGCCATGTTGTCCGGGTGCAGGGTTCTGCCCGTGCCACCGCCCGAAGCGACGGAGAAGTATTTCTTGCCGTTTTCCACAGCCCACTTCTTATATGTCCCGGCAACGGGGTGCTGGAAGCGGGTGGGGTTGGTGGAGTTGCCCGTGATGGAGACGTCTACACCCTCTGCCTTCATGATGGCAACGCCCTCCAGAACATCGTTGGCGCCGTAGCACTTAACAGCCGCGCGCTCGCCCTTGGAATATGCTTTCTCGAAAACAGTCTTGAGCTCGCCGGTGTAGAAATCGTATTCCGTCTCAACATGCGTGAAGCCGTTGATGCGGGAGATGATCTGCGCCGCATCCTTGCCCAGGCCGTTCAGGATAACGCGCAGCGGGTTCTTGCGGACTTTGTTTGCCGTCTTGGCGATGCCGATTGCGCCTTCCGCAGCCGCGAAAGATTCATGGCCGGCCAGGAAGCAGAAGCAGTTGGTCTCCTCGCGCAGCAGCATGGCTGCCAGGTTGCCGTGGCCCAGGCCAACAGCGCGCTGATCTGCAACAGAGCCAGGGATGCAGAATGCCTGCAGGCCAATGCCGATTGCTTCAGCAGCATCCGCAGCCTTCTTGCAGCCTTTTTTCATGGCAATGGCAGCGCCCAGGGTGTAGGCCCAAACAGCATTCTCGAATGCGATGGGCTGAATCGAGCGGACGATCGCGCCAACATCTATGCCCTTCTCCAGCGTGTATGCCTGGACATCCTCCAGGGAGGAGAAGCCGTATTCTGCCATGCACTTCTCAATCTTTTTTATTCTTCTATCGTAACCTTCGAATTGTACCATGACGCGCCTCCTTATTCCTTTCTCGGATCGACATACTTAACAGCTTCATCATAGCGGCCGTAAGTATTGATGTTTTTCTCATATGCCTCTTTGGGATCCATGCCCTTGCGGATGGCTTCCATCATCTTGCCGAGGTGCACGAATTTATAGCCGATCACTTCGCCGTTCTCATCCAGGCCCATCTCCAGGCAGTAACCCTCTGCCATCTCCAGATAGCGGACGCCCTTGGCCTTCGTGCCATACATGGTGCCAACCTGGCTGCGCAGGCCCTTGCCTAGGTCCTCGAGTCCAGCGCCAACGGGCAGGCCATTCTCGGAGAAAGCCGTCTGGCTTCTGCCATAGACGATCTGCAGGAAAAGCTCTCTCATGGCGGTGTTGATGGCGTCGCATACCAGGTCGGTATTCAGCGCTTCCAGAATGGTTTTGCCCGTGAGCACTTCCGCGGCCATAGCGGCAGAGTGGGTCATGCCCGAGCAGCCAATCGTCTCAACCAGCGCCTCTTCAATGACACCGTCTTTGACATTGAGCGTCAGCTTGCAGGCGCCCTGCTGAGGCGCGCACCAGCCAATGCCGTGCGTCAAACCGGAAATATCCTTAATCTCTTTGGCCAGAACCCATTTTCCCTCTTCCGGAATGGGAGCCGGGCCATGATGCGGGCCTCTTTGCACGCATACCATTTCTTCCACTTCTTTGGAATATTGCATGAAAACGTCCTCCTTCAAATTATCTAGGTGCGTCTTAGACTTCGTGCGCAACTAACAGATACGCTTCTATTATAACAATAAACTGCCCTGAATAAAAGGGATTTTTGGAAAAAATGGCAAGGAAGCGGTGAATTTAAAGCCAAGGCGCAAAAGCGCGCTGCAAAGCCCCGGGCGAGGGAAAATTTTCTTGCTATAGGTGCGCAAACTGGATATAATAAATATTTATAGAGAAAGTTTTAATTTTTATCAGAAGGCGAGGCGATAAACGTGGAGTATTTGTTTGCAGAGCGGTTTAATGGAGTCGAGGGAAGCGCAATTCGGGCGATCTTCTCCCTGCTGGGCGATCCGGAGATCATCTCTTTTGCCGGCGGGAACCCGTCCCCCAAAACCTTCCCTGCAGATAAGCTCGCAGGGTATGCGGCAAAGTTGATCCGAGAGCAGGGCGACAGCGTTTTGCAGTATGGCGGCACGCTGGGCACGGCGGATTTGCTGGGCCAGGTGCAGAAGTTGTTCGAGGCCGAGGGGCTTTCCCCGAAAAAAGAGGAGCTTATCATCCTTTCCGGCTCTTCCCAGGGCATCGATTTGCTGACAAAAACGCTTATCAACCCCGGAGATCGCATTATCGTCGAATCGCCGACGTTCCTGGGCGCCATACAGACGTTTAAAATGTATCAGGCGGATCTCATCGAGGCAGAGATGGATGAGCACGGGCTCATCATGGAAAAGCTGGAAAAGCAGATTGTGCAGTATCAGCCCAAATTCATCTACACCATCCCAACCTTCCAGAACCCCACTGGGCGCACGCTGCCGGCAGAGCGCAGAAAACAGCTGGCGGCTCTGGCGGAGAAATACGGCGTCATTGTTCTGGAGGACGACCCCTATGCCGCCCTGCGCTATGCAGGGGAGGCGCAGCCTTCCATCAAATCCTTCGACCGGGCAAACCGGGTGGTCAAGCTCATGAGCTTTTCCAAAACCATTTCGCCCGGCCTGCGGGTGGGCGCGGCCTATGCGCCGGCGGAGATTATCGCCAAGTTCAACCTGGGCAAACAGGGGCAGGATGTGCATACTTCCAACCTGACGCAGCAGATGGTCTGTGAATATATCCGGGAAGGCGCCTATTTTGACGGCATCGCGGCAAACTGCGCCTATTATGCGGGCAAGCTGGATGCGATGTATGCGGCGGCGGAAAAGTATTTCCCGCAGGGGACAAAGCTGGTGAAGCCGGAGGGCGGCATGTTCCTCTGGGCGGAGCTGCCCGAGGGCATCAACGCCACGGCACTCTTCGAAGAGGCGGTTGGGCGCAAAGTCGCCTATGTGCCCGGGACGCATTTTTATGCCCAGGGCGGGCATGATAATACGCTGAGATTAAACTACACAATGGCCGATGAGGCTGAAATAGAAAAAGGAATGCAGCTTTTAGGAGAGCTGTTTACAGATGGAGGAAATTAATAAAAATGAAAAATGCATTTGAAGTGCTCCAGGAGAGAGGGTTTGTCAAGCAGGTGACGCATGAGGGCCTGGAAGAGCTTTTGGCCAAAGAGAAAGTTACCTTCTATATTGGCTTCGACCCGACGGCAGACAGCCTGCATGTGGGGCACTTTGTGGCGCTGATGGCAATGGCGCATATGCAGCGGGCGGGGCACCGGCCCATCGTGCTGCTGGGCGGCGGCACAGGCATGATCGGCGATCCCTCGGGCAAAAGCGATATGCGCAAGATGATGACGACGCAGACCATCGATCACAACGTCGCTCAGTTCCGCAAACAGATCGGCCGGTTCCTGGATTTTGGCGAGGGCAAGGCCATCATGGTGGATAATGCCGAGTGGCTGAGGGATCTCAATTATATCGAGTTTCTGCGGGAAGTGGGCGCGCACTTCTCCGTCAACCGCATGCTCACGGCGGAATGCTATAAGCGCCGGCTGGAAAAGGGATTGACCTTCCTGGAATTCAACTATATGCTCATGCAGTCCTACGACTTCTTGGAGCTCAACCGCCGCTATGGCTGCAAGCTCCAGATGGGCGGCGACGATCAGTGGAGCAACATTCTGGGCGGCGCAGATCTCATCCGCAGAAAAGAGAAAAAAGAGGCCTATGGGCTGACCTGCACACTCCTCCTGAAGAGCGATGGCAATAAGATGGGCAAAACCGAGGGCGGCGCACTCTGGCTGGATGCCGAAAAAACTTCGCCCTACGAGTTCTACCAATACTGGCGCAATATCGCGGATGCGGATGTCCGCAACTGCCTGGCGCTGCTGACTTTCCTGCCCATGGAGGAAGTCGAGCGGCTGGGCGCGCTTAAGGATGAGAAGATCAACGAGGCAAAGGAAGTGCTGGCCTACGAGGTTACGCGCCAGGTGCACGGCGAGGAGGAGGCCAAAAAGGCTCAGGCCGCGGCCAAAACACTGTTTGCCGGCGCAGAAGGCGGCCAGGCGCCCAGCACGGAGATCACCAAAGAGCAGTTTGCCGAAAATAGCAAAGTCATCGACCTGATGATGCTCGCCGGGCTGACCAAATCCCGCGGCGAGGCCAGAAGGCTCATTGCAGGCGGTGGCGTTTCCGTCAATGGCGAGAAAGTGGCCGAGGAGCTGGCCGAGCTCTCGGATGCGGATATTGTGGATGGCGAGATCATGATCCGCAAAGGAAAGAAAGTGTTCCATAAGATCGTGGTGAAATAGCGCGGGAAAAATCAAACGAGCGGAGGGCAAAGGCAGTGGAGGAATTAAGAGAATACCGGACCATTGCGGAGCCCTGCACCATAGAGCAGGTGATCAAAAAATCCAAATTCTATGGGCGGCTCTATCCGGCAGAGAGCATGGAGCAGGCGCAGGAAATCCTGGATGGCCTGAAAAAGCAGTTTTGGGATGCAAGCCATAATTGCAGCGCCATGATTTTCGGGCAGATGCGGGAATTTTCCCGGTGCAGCGACGATGGCGAGCCCCAGGGCACGGCAGGCATGCCCATGCTGGAAACCCTGCGGGGCAGCGGGCTGACGAATATCCTGGCCGTCGTTACCCGATATTTCGGGGGAACGCTGCTGGGGACGGGCGGTCTGGTGCGGGCCTATGGCTCCAGCGTCTCGCTGGCCTTGCAGGCGGCGCGGAAAATCTGCTATAAGCCCCGGGTTGTCTTTTCGCTGGAGCTCCCGTTCCGGCTTTGGGGCAAGGCGGAATCGCAGCTTTTGGCTGCGGGCTACGAGATTGGCGAGGTGCAGTATACGGATGCCGTCTCGGGCACAATCTTTTCGGATTTCGGCGCGGAAGGCAGGCTGGCCAAGATCGTCAGCGAAATTTCGGCGGGCAAGGCTGCGCCGGTGGAGATAGAGCGGCGTTATCAGGTGATAGAGGAGCGAGAAGCTTCATGGCCTGGGAAATAAAAGAAATAAAATTGATAAAATAAAGGAGAGATGGCAATGAAACTGGAGTTTATCCAAAGAGATGTTCTGAAGGAAAAGCCAAAGGACGAGACGAAACTGGGCTTTGGCCGGATTTTTACCGACTATATGCTCATGATGAAGCGCGATGGGCAGCGCGGCTGGTATCATGCGGCGATCGAGCCGTATGGCAATCTCTCGCTCTCCCCTGCGGCGACGGTTCTGCACTATTCCCAGGAGGTTTTCGAGGGGCTGAAGGCATACCGCGCAGAGGATGGCAGAGTGCTCATGTTCCGGCCCTGGGATAATGTGAAGCGCCTGGCAACTTCCGCAGAGCGCATCTGCATGGCGCCCTTCGACGGCGAGTTTTTCCTGAATTCCCTGTATGAGCTGATCAAAACCGAGAAGGATTGGATTCCCTCTTCCCCCGGCACTTCGCTGTATATCCGGCCGACGTATATCGGCGTAGATCCGTTTGTGGGCGTGCGCCCGGCGGAAGAGTATCTGCTGTATGTCATCCTTTCTCCCTCCGGCGCATACTACGCTTCCGGCCTGGCCCCGGTGGATATCTATGTCGAGAGCAAATATGTCCGGGCGGTCAAGGGCGGCACGGGCCACCACAAGACGGGCGGCAACTATGCGGCCAGCCTGCTGGCCGGCGAAATTGCCCATAAAAAGGGCTTTGGCCAGGTGCTCTGGCTGGATGGCAAGGAGAACAAGTATGTCGAGGAAGTCGGCGCGATGAACATCTTCTTCAAGATCAAGGGCGAGCTGGTAACGCCTCCGCTGGGCGGCAGCATCCTGCCCGGCATCACGAGAGATTCCATCATCACGCTGGCCAAAGATATGGGCATCCCGGTCAGCGAGCGCAGAATCTCCGCGGAAGAGCTGTATGAGGCATCCAAAGATGGCTCGCTGGAAGAGATCTTCGGCTCGGGCACGGCGGCTGTCGTCAGCCCCGTGGGCAAGCTGCTCTGGGAGGATAAGGAGATCATCCCCGGCGATGGCCAGATGGGCGAGACGACCAAACTGCTCTACGATACGCTGACGGGCATCCAGTATGGCAGAATCGAGGATAAATTCGGCTGGGTCAAGGAGATCAAATAAGGCCCCCGCTGGTTAACGTTTTGTTAAAAATGCGGCCTTGAATTGACTATCCGGCGCGGATGGTTTAGAATAATACCGTATTATTAGGTTTTCTGATAATACGGTATTTTTTATTCGTCAAATACCCCGCGAGGGTTGCCTGAATGGAGGGTAAGAATGGAGTATAGTTTTCGGATGAGAAAAATGATGGCGGTGCTGCTGGTGGCAGTGCTGGCCTTTGGAGTTTTATGGATGCCTTCGTCTGCAAAAGCTGCGGGCGACAATATGGAGATGACGGTGGAATTTTCGCCGACTTCGCTCTCTTCCAGCGGAGAGGTGAAAGTGCGCGCGGTTGTCAGCAACCGGGGCGACGATGTCTCCAACGTTACGGTAACGGTGGGCGATAGGCAGGTTGCCAGCTGGAGCAGCTTTATCGCGGGCAACTCGGATGCCGCAGAATACTCCTACACCGTCAAGGATTCGGAGATCGGCTCGAATATCCCGGTTGTGCTCAGCTATGAGTATAACGGCGAGAGCAAGAAAATCTCCAAGAGCTTTAAGGTTGCCAAAAAAGAGGCGAATGTCAAAGTCAGCACGGCGGTGAAAGTCGATAAAAACGTCGTCCCCAAGGAGACCAAAGTCGAGTTTACCTTTGTCGTGGAGAACCAGGGCGATACGACTATCGAGAACTGCACGATTTCCGCGCCCGTGCTCAACGGCGGCAATGCCGTCAGCAAGGCGTTCTCCGTCGCGCCGGGGGATGTGAAATACATCACCTATACCGGCACAATCATGAAGACCATCAATGTCGAGCCGACGCTCAAATACACGGCGGCCGGCAAGAACTACAGCCGCAATATGGAGAGCCTGAAAGTAACCATGTCCTCGGCCTCTCTTTCCATGGCGGCTACCGCGGAATCCACCACGATAGAGGCTGGGGAAAACGCCAAGTTTAACCTGGTGATCAAAAACGACGGCAACGTGGATCTCAAGAACCTGGTCGTCAAGGATGCCTCGGGCAACACTGTTCCCCTGGGCACTTCCACCATCAAAGAGGGCGCGACGCTGACGGCAGATGTTTCGGATACGCTGACAGCCAGCAAGACTTATTCCTTCACCGCGACCTGCGAAGATGATTCGGGCGAGACGTACACTTTCCAATCCAACGAGATGGAGATCACCGTCGAGCAGAAAGAAGAAGTGGACTATCAGAAGGACCTTTTGCTCGATGTGTCGGTCGATAAAAGCAGCTATGAGCAGACGGGAAAAGTAACCTTCAAATTGGTGCTCAAGAACCAGGGCGAGGGGATTTTCACAGAAGTCACTGTCTCGGAAGAGACGCTGGGCAATTTGGGGACGTACGACGTCTTGATGCCGGGCGAAAAAGATATCAATACAGAGGCAGAGCTCTCTGAAAATGCGGTGTTCCGCTTCAAAGTCAGCGCGGTAGACCCGGATGGCAAGGCGATCACAGTCTCCAGCAACGATGTCCCGGTGGAGATCAAGGAAGAGAAGAAAGCCTCTTCCGGGCTGGGCACAGCCATTTGGATCGTGGTGATTGTGTTTGTGCTGATGGTTGCGGCGGGCATTGCGCTCATCATTCTGGTCAATAAGGAAAAGAAAAACCAGAAGAGCCTGCCCCCGAAAAATTCCACCGCAAGGCCGGAAACGCGCCGCCCGAGAGTCGAGCGTGTTGCGCCGACGCCTGCCGCTTCCCCGGTTTCCGAGCGCTATGAGCGGCCGGAGCCCAAGGGCAATTTCCGGGATTTTGAGCTGGAAGCGGAGGATGAGGATCTGGAGGCAGAGCAGGAAGCAGCAGAGACGCCGCGGGAAGAGCAGCGGCCGGCCATGCGCCGGAAGGTTGCACCCAAAGTGGAACCTTCGGATTTTGAAGATCGCAATAACTTCTAAGAGACAAAAAGCGGGCGCCCCGTGGGCGCCCTTTTTGTGTTGAGGAAAAAATAAAAATACTTGTTTTCTAAATCATCTGTGCCGGGCTTTGGTATGATAAGGCCAGCGGCGGAAGCGAAAGCCATCGCGATCGGCTTTCCTGCTGTAATTTCATCATAATACATTTTATTACAAAAGTAAAGAAAAATTAATACAAAAATGTAATAATTTCGCGAAAAATATAAAATCCGCTCCAAAAGCCGCATTGCGCGAATAGTCGCTCTATAGTATAATAATTTTACCCGCTGCTGAAACCGGGGGTTTGAGCGGGCGGGTTGGAAGCGTGGGCGCAGCTTCTGCTTTGCGGCAGCGCTAAAATGAAAATCCGACGGATACGCTTGCCGGCTGCCGCATGGGCAGATGGGCAAAGCAAACAATATGCCCGGCAGCGGGCAGCCAGGAAAGAGGGAAAAGATGGCGCA
>JAHZHM010000176.1:20590-21236 GCA_019420265.1 Clostridiales bacterium | reverse complement strand
TCTATGGCGCTCATTCGCAAAGAGGATAACGACCTGGATTATAATGTCATTTCCAGACTGGCGCACGATTTGCGGCCAGGCTATATTCTGGTGAGTTCGGGCGCGGTAGAAATTGGAAGAATCGACTATATGAAGCGCACGGGCAGCGAGCTCAAGGGCGATCTGGAGGAGATTAAGACGGACTATTCCTCCCAGGGCCAGGCCATTTTGATGGGGCTCTATCGGGATTTTGTGGATCCCAAATACTCTGTGCGGCAGATGCTGGTGGAGCATAGCCATTTCAACGAGCCAGAAAAGGCAGAGCACCTCAAAAAGCTCTTCTTCCGCGCGGCCAACCAGAACGCCATTCCCATCGTCAACTATAACGACTCCGTGAGCAATGAGGAGAACCGGCGCTTTGAGATTGCGGCTCTGCGGAAAAATAAGGGGGAAGGCGAGGTTGTGGAATGCGTAGATAATGACGAGACGGCGGTTGTCGTCAGCCAGTTAGTTGGGGCAGAGCGCCTGGTCATCCTAACCTCCACGGAAGGCATCTATAAAGACCCCAAAGACGCATCCACCTTAATTGAAGAGGTGCGCGGCTCCTCGGCAGAAGAGATCGATGCGAAAATCGACGAGATGCTGGCCTATTGCAACGGCGCTTCCA
>JAHZHM010000176.1:12785-20580 GCA_019420265.1 Clostridiales bacterium | reverse complement strand
AAGGCCAAGCTGACGTTTGCCAAGCGCGCCCTGGAAAACGGGACGAACGTGATCATCGCCAGTGCGGCGCATCGGCTTTCGGATATCATGGATGGAAAAGTCCGCTGTACGCGCCTGATGATCGATTAAAATAGAGCAAAAGAGCCTCAAGAAATCGCTTGGGGCTCTTTTTGTGCCAAAATTTCAAAGAGTGAAATGCAGAATTTTCCGAAAAAGGCTTGTGAGGGGAGAAGAGGCTAAGGTATACTATAGATATCCGAGCAGGAAAAGAGAGGAATTAGGATGGAAAAGAGGAAAGCGAGCCTGGGCTTTTATTGTGGTGCCCTATTGTTTTGTTTCTATTTTACTTTTGGCATTTTTGGCTCAATGCTGACGATTTACTTGAACGATTTGGGAAAGACGCCTGTGGAGATCTCGTTTGTGCTCTCGGCGTCCGGCATTTTCGCCATTGCGCTGCAGCCGGTTGTGGGCTTTTTGGACGACCGCATCAAAAACCGCAAGGCGCTGGGCGGCGCGATCCTGGGCCTGGCGGCCGCGGCGGCGCTCTGCTTTACCATCACCCGGCAAACCTGGCTGTTGTTTTTGCTGGATGGCCTGGTGCTCTCGGGTATGAGCAGCCTGCTGCCCATCTTTGAAAAGATCGCGACTTCCGGGCCCTATCGCTATGGCTCGGTGCGCATTTGGGGAAGCATTGGCTTTGCCGCGGCTTCTCAGCTGGGCAGCGTTCTATATGCGCATGTCTGGAGCCGTTCGGTCTTTTTTGCGGCGGCAGCGGCGCTGCTGCTGACGATTTTCTTTCTGAGCCGCTTTAGCACCGCCTCCATGGCGCAGCAGCCCAAACAAAAAGCAGAGCGGCCCCAAGATTGGCATCCAGCCAAAGCGCTGCTGGGCAGCAAAACCTATCTGCTGCTGTTGCTCTTGGCGGTTATTTTTGCCGGGCTTTCTGTGATGAACGAGACGTACCTCTCGCTGTTTCTGACGGATAGCGGATTTACTGTGCCGCAATCGGGTTTGGTGCTCTCCCTGGCCGTTTTAATGGAAATTCCGCTGCTTTTGTTCTCGCATCGGTATATGGATGGGCTTTCGGGCAAGCAGCTGCTGTTTTTGGTGTTTGGCAGCCTGGGCATTCAGTTTGCCGGGTGCTGGCTGCTCTCCAGCAACTGGATCATTGCGGCCTGCGTCGTGCTGCTGCGGGCAATCGGCAGCAATATGCTGTTTGTTATGGTGACGATTAAGATTACTGCCAGCGCGGTAGACGAGGCATATTCCTCCACGGCGCTGGGCATTGTGGAGATGGTGAAATCCATCGGAACCATCCTGTTCCAGGCCTTTAGCGGTTTTTTGGTGGAAGCAAACGGCTTCTCCGGGCTCTATGCCGTCGCCACGGCCTTGGCGGCAGCCGGGCTCATTCTCTGCCTGTTCATGCGCATAAGGCCTCAGGCCGAGCGCGCACTGTTTTCGGGAAGTCAGGGCTAAAAGGGAATGCTTGGGGCATAGCGCAAAGTGCTATGCCCTTTTTCTATCTGTGAGAGAAGCTGGTGCTTCTATTTAGGGGGCCAGACAGGTGGGCAGTATCTCAATTTGCGGGCAAATAAAAAAGAATGCCGAAGAAATTCGGCATTCTTTTTTATTGACAGAGCGATTAGTTCTGCTCTGCTTTGTTCTTGTAGTTCTCGTAGCGCTCTTTCGCTTCTTCCTCTGCCCGAGCGAACAGCATTTCAGCATCCTGCGGGAACATCTTCTGGAGCGTGCGGTAACGCGTCTCTCCAGTGATGAAGTCGCGGTAGCTGCCGGTGGGCTCTTTGGAATCCAGCGTGAAGGGATTCTTGCCTTCTTCCTTGAGTGCCGGGTTGTAGCGGTAGAGCTGCCAGTAGCCGGCCTCCACAGCCTTCTTCTCTTCCAGCTGCGCCTTGCCCATGTTGATGCCATGGTTGATGCAGGGGGAATAGCAGATGACGAGGGACGGGCCATCGTAAGCTTCTGCTTCGTTCATCGCCTTAACCAGCTGCGCCTGGTTTGCACCCATCGCGCAGGAAGCGACGTAGATATAGCCGTAAGTCATCGCGATAGAGCCAAGGTCTTTCTTCTTGGTTCTCTTGCCAGCAGCAGCGAATTTGGCGACTGCGCCAGTCGGGGAAGACTTGGATGCCTGGCCGCCGGTGTTGGAATAAACCTCGGTATCCAGAACCAGGATGTTGATATCCTCATCCATAGCCAGAACATGGTCGAGACCGCCGTAGCCGATGTCGTATGCCCAGCCGTCGCCGCCGATGATCCAGATGGATTTCTTGATGAACAGGTCTGCATCTGCATCCAGCGCCTGAAGCGCCGCTTTTGCGTCGCCCGAAGCAGCTGCGATCGCAGCGGGGAGCTCTGCCTTGATGACCTTCGCGCAAGCCTTGGTGTTGTCTGCATCCTTGGGAGCAGCAGCCCATTTCTCCAGCGCTTCCTTGAGGGCGCCGCCGGCAATGCCATCTTCCAGAACTTTTGCAACTTTATCCTTCAGCGCAGCGCGTCTCTGCAGATATGCCAGCGCCATGCCGTAGCCAAACTCTGCGTTATCCTCGAAGAGGGAGTTTGCCCAAGCCGGGCCGTGGCCATCTTCGTTGACGGTATACGGGCAAGTCGGCGCGGAGCCACCATAGATGGAGGAGCAGCCGGTTGCGTTTGCGATGATCATGCGATCGCCGAACAGCTGAGAAACCAGCTTGACATAAGGCGTCTCGCCGCAGCCTGCGCATGCGCCCGAGAACTCGAACAGCGGCTGCAGATACTGGCTGCCAATGACGGTGGATTTATTGACGGAAATTTCCGGGCGGGGCAGCTCGATGGCGAAATCCCAGTTTGCCTCTTCCGTCTTGCAGCTTTCTGCCAAAGGCTCCATTTCGAGCGCTTTCTGCTTAGCCGGGCAGACCTGCACGCAGTTGCCGCAGCCTGTGCAGTCCAGCGGGGAGAGCTGCATGCGGAATTTGTATCCAGCGACGTCTTTGCCGCGGGCATCTTTGGTGATATATGCCTCGGGAGCGCCAGCCAGGTTCTCCTCTTTTGCCAGGAACGGACGGATGCACGCATGCGGGCAGACCAGCGAGCACTGGTTGCACATGATGCAGTTTTCCGGAATCCACTTCGGAACATTGACGGCAATGCCTCTCTTCTCGAACTTGGTCGTGCCCGTGGGGACAAAGCCTCTCGGATCGAAGGTGGAGACGGGCAGCGCATCGCCCTTCTGCGTTGCGATGGGGTGAATGACTTCCTTGAAGTATTCGTTTTCCGCAACTTTCGCCGGCTCAGCGCCTGTGGTTGCCTCTGACCAGGAAGCGGGGTAGTTGATCTCCTGAACCTGGGAGATAGCCACATCGATGGCCTTGCAGTTCATGTTGACGATGTCGTCGCCCTTCTTGCCATAGGTCTTCTTGACAGCGGCCTTCATGTATTCCACTGCTTCTTTTTCGGGAATTACGCCGGCGATCTTGAAGAAAGCAGCTTGTAGGCACATGTTGATTCTGCCGCCCAGGCCGACTTCTCTTGCGATTTTCACGCCGTCGATGTTGTAGAACTTCAGCTTCTTGGAAGCGATCTCTCTCTTCATGGAAGCCGGGAGCTGATTCTCCATATCCTCGGGCGTCCAGGGGCTGTTCAGAAGGAACGTGCCGCCCTCTTTGATGCCCTCCAGAACGTCATAGCGCGTGACGTAGCTGGGGTTGTGGCAAGCGACGAAATCTGCGACGTCGATGAGATAGGTCGACTGAATGGGCGTTTTGCCAAAGCGCAGATGGGAAATCGTGATGCCGCCAGACTTCTTGGAGTCGTAGCTGAAGTAGCCCTGCGCATACATATCCGTGTGGTCGCCGATGATCTTAATGGTGTTCTTGTTGGCGCCAACCGTGCCGTCCGAACCCAGGCCGAAGAATTTCGCGCGGAAGCAGCCCTCCGGAGCGGCGTCGATCTGCTCGTGAATCTCCAGGGAGGTGCCCGTCACGTCGTCGACAATGCCAACCGTGAAGTGGTTCTTGGGCTCTGCTGCGGACATGTTGTCGTAAACAGCTTTGACCATGGTGGGCGTGAACTCTTTGGAGCCCAGGCCATAGCGACCGCCCAAAACTTTGAGCATGCGGCCCTGCTCGAACAGCGCTGCGATGACATCCTCATACAGCGGCTCGCCCAGGGAACCGGGCTCTTTGGTTCTGTCCAGAACGGTAACAGACTTGACGCTGGCCGGGATTGCATCCACAAACGCCTTTGCGCTGAAGGGGCGATAGAGGTGAACTTTCACCATGCCGACCTTCTCGCCGCGCGCGTTCATGTAGTTGACAGCCTCTTCCGCAGCCTCTGCGCCAGAGCCCATCAGCACGATCACTCTCTCAGCATCCGGTGCGCCGACATAGTCGAACAGGTGATAAGCGCGGCCGAATTTCTTCGCGAACTCGTCCATCGTGTTCTGCACGATTTCAGGCGTCGCCAGGTAGTATTTGTTCGCGGCTTCGCGGTTCTGGAAATAGATATCCGGGTTCTGCGCCGTGCCCTGCTGATGCGGATGCTCGGGGTTGAGCGCCCGGGCGCGGAATTCCTTGACGGCATCCCAATCGATCATGGAAGCGAGATCTTCATAATCCAGCATCTCGATCTTGGAAACCTCGTGGGAGGTTCTGAAGCCATCGAAGAAGTTGACGAACGGAACTTTTGCTTTGAGCGTGGAAAGGTGCGCAATCGCAGCCATATCCATAACTTCTTGTACGGAGTTGCCGCAGATCATGGCAAAGCCAGTCTGGCGCGCAGCCATAACGTCCGCATGATCGCCAAAAATGCTCAGCGCGTGAGCAGCCAGCGCTCTTGCGGAGACGTGGAACACGCAGGGCAAAAGCTCGCCGGAGATTTTGTACATGTTGGGGATCATGAGCAGCAGGCCCTGAGAAGCCGTGAAGGTGGAAGTGAATGCGCCGGCAGCCAGCGAACCATGCACTGCACCGGCAGCGCCAGCCTCGCTCTGCAGCTCAGACATCTTCATTTTCTGGCCGAAGATGTTCTTTCTTCCCTGAGCAGCCCATTCATCGCAGGCCTCCGCCATGGGCGAAGAAGGCGTGATGGGGTAGATGGCGCCGACATCGGAAAACGCATAAGCAACATGCGCGGCCGCTGTGTTACCATCAATCGTTAATTTTTGTGCCATTGATTATAGCCCTCCAATTTGGAATATTTGGAAATTGCCGGATGCCCCGGCAGCCTGTACATAACAGCTAAAAAACGCGTTGCATCAAAAAAGAAGCTGCGTTTTGATCAGCATCTTTATTATAGCTTATCCGGCTGTTTTTCGTCAAGGGATAGGGAGGCGGAAAAAGCCTGTAAAATAGGAAAAAAAGGCCCTTTATGCCAGGCAAGCGATGCCCGGGAAGCGGGATGAAATGCAAAAGAGCAAGCGCAGAGGCGGGAAGCAATGCCGCCGAAAAAAAGGAGCAGAAAAGAAAAAACGGGCAAAAAAAGCGGGGCAGCTGCCCCGCTTTTTGCTCGCTTAATGCCCGGCCGGGCGCAAGGGATCGCGCGCGGCGGTAACATCCAAAAATGGTTTGTAAATTTCCTGATATTCATTCAGCGCCGTGCCATCCATCGTGCGGCGATCCATGAGCAGTGTGCCGTCCTTCATCTCCCAGTTGATGGCATTTTTAGAGCCGACACCGCAGAAGAGCTTGAACCCGGCATTTTTCAGCACTTCGATGCGCGGATCTTCGTTGGGAATGCGCGCGCCAAAGGGATAGACGAAAACCGGCGTCTCCCCGACGATATTCTGCACCTCGTTCTGCCATTTCTGCGTGTCGTCCTGCACCTTTTCCAGCGAAGCGTTGGCGAAGTTCGTGTGGCTGTAGCTGTGGCTTGCAAAAGTCCAGCCGTGCTCCTTTAAGACGGCGACAACCTTCTTGGCCTCCTCAATTTCAGATTCCCTGTTCTCGCTCTGGCGGTTGGTTCGATAGCCCAGCACGCCGGCAAAGCCCGTCAGCGCGATGACACCTTTGGCGCCGTTGTGGCTGAAATCCGGGTGTTCTTTGCAGAACTGCTCGATGATGGGGATGAACTCGTTATCGTAGCTGATGACTTCCTCGCCGTTTAAATGCTTGGTGTAGGAGGCCAGCTCGCCGTTTTCGTCCACGATGATCTTATCCACCATGCCGCAGTGCATTTTGCGCGAATCGTAGACGACGTCGTCGAACGACATGATGAGCGGCTTTTTACCCTCGGGCAGCATCAGCTGATCCACCCAGGCAAACGTCTTGCCGTCGCCGCTGGGGTTCTCGATGCAGATGGCGGGATCGATGAGAATAAAGCCATAGTCGTAGAGCGCCTGCAGGAAGTGCTTGAATTCATAGGGCGTGATGCAGTCTTTCCAGTAATACTCCGAGTTGGTCTCCAGCGTGATCTCCGGGAAGGCGATGAGGGCGTGCGTGAACCAGTGCTCCACAACGCCGGTATATGCCACCAGTTTTACTTCCTTAGACTGCTTGATGCCCTGGTATTTTTCCAGCGCAGTGCTGAGCCGCTCGTTTTGTGTATACCCAAGCCCCTGGTTCAAAACGGCGATGGAGGCGTCGTAGGCCGTCTCGTCCTCGGCATAAAGGGCATCCGCTTTTTGAATGCAGAGATCGGCAATCTTTTCCATGGCGGCATCATAGTTTTCGTCGTCTTCCGGCGTGGCGGCCAGCAGAGCCAGAGCGCCATCCAGATCCCCGCTTTGCATGAGTTCATCTGCGGAAGTCAGCACAGAGGCAACGGGCTTGGCTTCCCCCTGCTTATCCGGCGTTTTCTTTACGGCCTTGATGATGAAAATGCTCGCAATGACGACAACCGCAACTGCAAACACGCTGCATGCGACAATCATGATATGCTTGCGCCGGCGCTCCCTGCGGCGCAGCCTGGATCTGTAGCTCATAGTGCACCTCGAAAAATGTAAATTAATGTGGGTTTCTAAGAGATATCATATACCTTTGCCAGAGAAGAGTAAAGAGAGTTGTGAATTGTTTGTAAACCTGATACAAATACTATGTTTGCTTTGCCGCCTAAAAGAAAAAGGGTTTTGGCAAGGCCCTGGGGAATATATTAAAATACGGAATTCCCATAAAGAGTTTATGACAGGAGGATGACAATGAATACCAATATGATCATCACAATCGGCCGGCAGTTTGGCAGCGGAGGCAGGGAGATCGGCAAAAAACTGGCAGAGCGCATGGGCGTGCCTTTTTATGATAAAGAGCTGCTGAGCGAGGCAGCAAAGCAGAGCGGCATCAGCAAGGAGCTTTTTGAACAGAGCGATGAAAAGCCCACCAACAGCCTGCTCTATGCGCTGGCCATGGGCAGCAGCTATGCCAACCGCCCGCCGCTCAACCACACCATCTTTATGGCGCAGTTCGAGACCATCAAAAAAATCGCGCAGAACGGGCCGTGCGTCATCGTTGGCCGGTGCGCGGATTATTCCCTGCGGCATATGAAAAATGTCGTCAACGTCTTTATCCATGCCAGCATGGAATATCGCATGGATCGGGCAATTCGGCTGTATGATGTCCCGGAAAAGCATGCCAAAGGCGTTTTGGCGCGGACGGATAAGCAGAGAGCCAGCTACTATAACTTCTATACCGATCAGGAGTGGGACGATATGCGCAACTACGATTTGGCGCTGGATAGTTCGAAAATCGGGGCGGATGGCGCTGTGGAGGTCATCTTGCAGTATGCGGAGATGAAGCAGAAACTGCTGGCAAAATAGCAGAGAGCAAAGGCGGCAGGCAGCCGCCTTTTTCTGTGCACAAAAAAGGAA
>JAHZHM010000176.1:0-12775 GCA_019420265.1 Clostridiales bacterium | reverse complement strand
CTGCTATACTGGGAAAAACACACGAAGGAGGCGGAAGCGATGAGCAGAGCAGATCAGATTTTTTTGCAAAACTGCAAGGATATTTTGCAAAACGGTGTATGGGATACGGATGGCCCCGTGCGCCCCAGATGGGAGGATGGCGCACCCGCGCATACCATCAAGCTGTTTGGCATCGTCAACCGCTATCACCTCCAGGAGGAATTTCCCATTCAAACCATCCGCAAGATCAATTTTAAAGCGGCCTTGGATGAAATTTTCTGGATCTGGCAGAAAAAATCCAACAATATCCACGATCTTTCCAGCCATATTTGGGATGCCTGGGCAGATGAGCAGGGCAGCATCGGCAAGGCATATGGCTATCAGCTGGGCGTCAAGCATCAGTATGCTGAAGGGCAGTTCGATCAGGTGGATCGTGTGCTGTATGATTTGAAGCATAACCCGCAGAGCAGAAGGATCATGACGAGCATCTACAATTTCGCCGATCTGCACGAGATGAACCTCTATCCCTGCGCCTATAGCATGACGTTCAACGTCAGCGGCGATACGCTCAATGCCATTTTGAATCAGCGCTCGCAGGATATGCTCACGGCAAACAGCTGGAATGTCTGCCAATATGCGGCGCTGCTCGCCATGATCGCCAAGGCCAGCGGCCTGAAGGCCGGAGAGCTTGTGCATGTCATCGCGGATGCGCATATCTACGACCGGCATGTGCCCATCATCGAGAAGCTGATGGAGCGGGAAGGATACGACGCGCCAAAGCTTTGCATACAGGAAGATGTTGCGGATTTCTACGCATTCAATACGGAAAACGTCTGGCTGGAGGATTATCAGAACTGCGGCGGCGTGGGGAAAATCCCGGTGGCGGTGTAGCATGCAGGCAATTTTATCGGCAGATCAAAACTGGGGGATCGGAAAAGACGGCGGGCTGCTGGTTCGGGTGCGCGAAGATATGAAATTCTTTCGGGAAACCACGCGCGGCCATGCGGTTGTGATGGGCAGAAAGACGTTTGAATCCCTGCCGGGCGCGCTGCCCGGGCGGCGCAATATCGTGCTCTCCCGCGGCGGTTTTTGTGCGCCGAGGGCCGAGGTCGCAGCAGATGTTCCGGCGCTGTTTGCCCTGCTGGGCGAACAGAAGGAGGATGCGTTTGTCATCGGCGGCGGGGAGATCTATCGGCTGCTGCTCCCCTATACCAACCGAATTTTCGTTACAAAATGGGATGCGGCGTTCGATGCGGATACTTTCTTTCCCAACCTGGATGAATCCGAGGAGTTTTTTTTGGCAGAGCAAAGCCCGCGGCAGCAGAGCGATGGGCTGGGCTTTTGCTTCTGTGAGTATCGGAGAAAAGAATAGGGCGTGGCAGAGAAACTACTTCAAATAGAAGGGCAAAGCCGCCATTGGCGCAGAGATGGAAAAAATTCCTTCTGTGACTTTGGCGGCTTTTTGCTGTCTTATTAAGTGAAAGGCCTTTTCAAACTGTGCAGAAAGGAGCGCGCGTATGACGGATGAACAGATTCTAGCGGCTTACCTAAAAAGAGATGAGCAGGCGATTTGCGAATCCAACGCAAAATATGGGAGCTATTGCTTGGCCATTGCGCAGCGTATTTTGCAGAATCAGGAAGACGCAAAGGAATGCGTCAACGATACCTGGCTGAGGGCGTGGCGCGCCATTCCGCCTGAGCGCCCGGCCAATCTCAAGCTGTTTTTGGCCAAGATCACGAGAAATCTTTCGCTGAATCAGTATCAAGCCAAAACTGCGCAAAAGCGCGGCGGCGGAGAAGTTCCGCTGATTCTGGAAGAGCTGGCGAGCTGCCTGGGCGATCCGGATGGCGCGGAATCCGCGTATATGGCAAAAGAGCTGGGCGGCGCAATCAATCGTTTTGCGCACGCTCTGCCCGAGCGGGAGTGCAACCTGTTTTTGCGGCGGTATTTTTATTCCGAGCCAATTGCGGAGATCGCAGCCAGATATGGGATCACCTCCCATCATGCGTCCGTCATACTCAACCGGGTGCGGAAAAAACTAAAGGACTATCTGAAAATGGAGGGATTGGTATGACAAAAAAATTTGCTCTCTACGAGAGCTTTTCTTCAATCGATCACGAGCTTTTGGAGCGCAGCGAAAGGAGCAGAAAGCCCGCCCTGCGCTGGAGAGCATGGGGCTCGGCAGCTGCCTGCCTGTGCCTGCTGGCGCTGGCCGCGCTGGCTTTGCCGGGGCACATGCCCTCTGCCCAGCCAGAAATCCAGACGCCCCCCGCCAGCCCGGCGCCCAGCTCGGCCATAGAGGGGGAGAAGAAAAACCTTGAGAGCGACCAGAAGCTGGAATTGCAGGAGGCGCTGGAAGTTCAGCCTTTGGGAGCATATCTGCTGCAAAAGGCGCCGGCGGGCTATGCCCCAGAGCCCATTCTCTGGCATGAGGATGGGGAAAATAGCTTCCTTTCTAGCGTCTGGACACAAGGGCAGCAGGGAGAGGGGCAAATCGATTGGAAGGTCTCGCTCTATCGGCAGTCTGTGGCTTCCCGCGTCGCCTCGATCGACGCACCCCAAAGCTACGATCTTGGGCTCTATTCCTTTCCGCTTTGCGAATCCGTCCCGGAAGCGCTGATGGAAATTGTAGATTGCCCGATTTTCCAAGTCCAGGAGCTGACGAGGCAGGCAGTTGCCAGCAGAGTCTGCTATCTGGGAGACTCGAAAAATGCCAGCGAGATGCGCATGCGCTTTGGCGTGCTCTATGGGGATGTGCTGGTGGAGGTGAATACCAAAGGGGTTTGCGTGGATTGGCTCTATGAGCAGCTCATCGGCCTAAAAGCAGAAATTTAGGCAAAACAAGCAAATAAAAAGGAGCGCACTGCGCTCCTTTTTATTTTCAGCAAAAACTTAATCGGCAAGCGGATTGCCGTTGGCATCCTGAGAGATGCTGCCCGTCAGGATGAGAATGCCCTCGATGAAGCCCCAAAGAGAGCCCACGCCGCAGGTAACGAGAGAGACGATAATCTGCGCAACGCCCTTGCCCGCATAGCCAAGGTAAAAGCTGTGCACACCAAAGCCGCCAAGGAAAATGCCCAAAAGGCCGGCCGCCAGCTTGGATTTTAAGGGCTGGCCAGACTGGTTGAAATTGGGGTTATAGCTCTGCTGCTGATAGGGGTTGTAGTTTCCCTGATTCTGCTGATTCTGATATCCCATGTTTCCAAGGGCAACGCCGCATTTGACGCAGACGACAGCATTGGGGTCGACAGCACTTCCGCAGTTTGGGCAATAGGCGCTTCCCGTTCCCTTGCCTGCGCCGCAGTGTGTGCAAAAAGCCGCCATCTCATCCATGGGCTGGCCACAGTTTCTGCAAAACATCACGTTGTTCCTCCTCATAAAATGCTTCTACTAAGTTTAATCTCATTATAGTTATAAAAATGCCCATTGTAAATAAAAAATGAAAAATATACCAAGTAAATGGAAGAAACAAACGCGAAAAAACCCGGGCACACAAAAAAACGCAGCCTTTCTAGGAAAAGACTGCGCTGATTTGCATCGCAGGTTAACAAAATAACTTCCAGAGATATTGCGCCAAAAAACCCATGCAAACCAGGGCGAGCACACCGATATTCCAGCGCCTGTCCGCAAAGACGGCCCCATCCCGCCAAAAGAGCGCCAGCAGATAGGGCAGGGAAAAGACCATTGGATGGTATCGCCAGGCGGCCGCAAAATCCAGGCGCAGGCAGGCGAGAAATGCCCGGGTCATCCCGCAGCCAGGGCAGGGGATGCCGCAGAGGCGGTAAAACGGGCAGCCGATGCCCGAAATAGCCAGCAGAGCCACCAGAGCCGCGCACAGAGCTAAAATCATCCATTTATGCGCATAGCGCTTGCTGAAAACTCCCATGGCGCCTCCTTTTAAGTCAGAATGAAGCGGCGCAGGCCACACCACTTGGCTTTATTTTAGCACGCTTTGCCGCCAAGAGAAAGGCAAGCTTATGTTTCGGCCTTTGGGGCAGGCTCTTGTGCTTTGTTTGCCCGAAGCGTCGAGTAGACAACAGCCCCAAGGACGATGGCGGCGCCGATGTAGTCGCGCAGGGCAGGCGTCTCATGCAGAAAGAGGAATGCGAAGAGCGTGCTGTAGATGGGTTCCAGGCAGCTGACGATGCCGGCCATCCGCGCAGAGATATGGCGCAGCGAGGAGACGTATAGGCTTTGGGCCACGCCGGTAAAGACGACACCCAGCAGCGCCAAAAGGCCAATGTCCCGCGGCGTCAGCGCCGGGCGGTATACAAAGAGAAAAGGCAGCAGCGCAATGCAGGAGAAAGTGTGCTCATAAAAGCTGATCTGCGTGCCCGAGTATTTCCCGGTGAAGCGCTTGTTGAAGAGGGCCAAAATGGCGTAAGTAAAGCCGGAAAAAATGCCCAGCAGAATTCCCTTGGTGGCCTGGTTTTCCAGCTTAAATTCCGGAACGACCACAGCAATCCCTGCAAAGACGATGAGCGCCACGATGACATTTTCCAACCGCAGTTTTTGCCGGAAGAAGAGCGGCTCCAGAAATGTAACGAATACGGGGAATGTCGAGAAGGAGAGCAGGCCCAGTGCAACCGTCGAGAGCTGAATCGCCTCATAAAAGGAAGCCCAGTGCACAGCCAATAGCACGCCCAGCGCCGCCAGGCCAAAGAAATCCTTCTTGCTCTCCAGGCGAATGCGCTTGCGCCCGGCCAGCAGGATGAGCAGCAGGGCCAGCGCGGAAAAGAAAACGCGCCCTAGGGTGATGATCAGGGAAGGCAGCGCCAGCAGCTTTCCGAAAACGCCGGAAAGCGCGCAAAGAAAGGTTCCCAGATGCAGAAGAATCAAGCTTTTTTTATATGGATTCATGTTGTTCTCCCATCGTTTTGGCTTGCAAGCGGCCTTTTTGCCGGGGGCTTGCAGCAACAATGAGATCATTATACAATGGAGAGGGAAATAAGTAAACTGAATGTGCGGAATAGAGTTCATTCTGATTTTGAATGATAGGAGAGAACATGGATACGATCAAATATAGGGCGCTTTTGGAAACCATTGCAAAGGGCAGTCTGACCAAAGCCGCCCAGACGCTGGGCTATTCTCAGCCAGGCATCAGCCATATGATCCGCGCCTTGGAGCGGGAATTTGGCTTTGCGCTATTGCAGCGCGGAAAAGATGCGGTTTTGCCTACGGAAAATGCCAAAAAGCTTTTGCCCTATCTGCGGCAGATCGAGCTGGGAGAGCGCAGCGTGTTAGAACTGGCCGCCAAAATTTCCGGGGTAGAGGAGGGCGCTGTGCGCATCGGCGCTTTCTACAGCGTTTCCATGCATTGGATGCCCAAGGTGATCGGGGATTTTTCACAGCAATACCCCGGCATCTCTATTCAGCTCTCTGAGGGCAACCGCGGGGAAGTTTGGAAGTGGCTGGTGCAGGGAGAGATCGATTTGGGCTTTTTCTCCGCGCCGGTGCCCGAGGGGTTTGAATTTTTCCCGATTGCAGAGGATCCCGTCATGGCAATTTTGCCCCAGAATCATCCGCTCTGTGCATTTGAGAAGGTTCCCGCAGAGCTGCTGATTCGTGAGCCGTTTCTCAGCCCCTGCGAGGGAGCGGATGAGGAAGTGCTGCGCGTGATCACAGAAGAGGGGCTGCCGCAGCCGCAAATTCGATATCGCATTAAGGGCGATGAGACGATTTTTGCGATGGTGGAGGCGGGGCTTGGCGTAACGCTCATGTCGCGCCTGCTGGCAGAGAAAACCCGGGCGGATGTGCAGATTCGCCCGCTGGAGCAGCAGCACTGCCGGGTTTTAGGCATCGCCGCCCGGCAGGGGGAGCAGCTCTCTCCGGCGGCCCGGCGCTTTCTGGAGGCGGCGGCAGAGCAGCTGCAAAGAGAATATAGTTGACAAATTCGGGTGAGTATAAGACAATAAAATTATCAAAAGGTATGTCATCCAAGGAGGAAACTTATGTCCGAGAAATCTTTTTTAGTTGAAGTGTCGGCGCGTCATGTGCACCTGACCCAGGAAGACGTTGAAAAGCTCTTTGGCGAAGGCAAGACGCTCACATATGTCCGCGATCTTTCCCAGCCGGGGCAGTTTGTCTGCGAAGAGCGTGTGGAGATCGTCGGGCCCAAGCGCTCCATCGCCAATGTCGTCATTTTGGGGCCAACCCGCCCGGCCAGCCAGGTGGAAGTCTCTCTGACGGATTGCTTCACGCTGGGCGCCATCGGGCCGGTGCGCGAGAGCGGCGATTTGGCGGGCAGCGCTCCCATCAAGCTCAAAGGGCCGGCAGGCGAAGTCGAGCTTTCCGAGGGCCTCATCGTGGCCAAGCGGCATATCCATATGACGCCGGAAGATGCAGAGCGGCTGGGCGTGCAGGATAAGGAGATCGTCCAGGTGAAGGTGGATACGGATCGCCCGGTGATCTTCGGGGATTGCGTGGTGCGCGTCAGCCCGAAATTTGCGCTGGCCATGCATGTGGATACGGATGAAGCCAACGCTTCGCTCATCGCCAGAAATGGCTGCCAGGGCGAGATCGTCAAATAAGAAGAGAACAGAAGAAAGCCGGGATATTCCCGGCTTTTTTGTGCGCAAAATTTTCGCTTGGCGCCATCCTGGCAAAAAACTCTAAAAAATGAGAAAAACAGAGGAATTGTTCACAGTTTATATTTAAATTGGCTGAAAAATAGACTTATTTCCTTGGTAGAATAGAGACTGTAAAGAAGAAGCAAGCACAAAAATTCTTCATCATCATTTTTCCTTTCTTTCCTCTTAGGGTAGGGGCCGCCACAGCCGGCGGCCCCTTTTTTTGTCAAAATTTGCCCTCATCTACATGAGGAAAGGAAAATTGCGGCAGAGTTTTTGCGGCGGCGCACTTCAATCCGCTGCTCTCGTGCGGCCGGTGCGGTTTTTCCATACATTGTATAAAATATCTTTCAGAACCAGCATCGCATCCTGTTCGCTGAACGAATATTCCTGCTTCAATTCATCTAACATCATGTTGATTCTATGAGCGTAATTTGGAATATTCACATCTGTTTGATATTTGAGAAGAATCGGGTATTTTTTCCCCCAAGCATTTGTCCAATTAATTCTTTCTTCGGTTTCCGCGCTTGTTTTTTTAATAGCTTCTTGAATTTCTTTGAGATCAATATCAAAGTCGATCAATTCATCCAAAGACACATTGTAAAGCACTGCCATTTTTTTGGATTGCCGAATATCCGGAACAGTTTCATCCGTTTCCCATTTTGAAACCGTTTGTCTGCTTACGCCCAGTTTTTCAGCTACATCTTCCTGTGAAAGCCCGCATTTTTTTCTTGCTTGAAATAAGCTGTTTCCTAAACTCATTGTCTTTCTCCCTTGCCGCTTGATAAATTGATTATATGGCTTGATCAGGATAGTTTCCACCCATTATAGCTGTCAAATGTGCTCATTTTCTTTACATTGAACATTCTCGCTTGCATCTTGGCATGCTTTTTCGGCATCTATATGAAACGGCGGTATCAGCTGTTTCTGCCCATACCGCCGTTTGCTCAGTTCGCTCTAGACAATTTTTTCTGCCTGCTGGCAAATCAAAATCTCTCTTTTATCTATTTGATAGGATATCAATGATAATCCGGCGCAGTGCGCCTGCTATTTTGCGCTTTGCCGCAGTTCGCGCAGTTCCTGCTTGAGATCGGGCGAAACCCGATAGGATTCCAGCGCCTTTTGGATGCTTTTGCGATAGGTAAAATCGTCCAGCGGGGCGGTTTTCAGGCAGTGCATGGCCTTGGATGGGAATTTAGCCAGCGCTGTGGCCAGCAGCCAGGCAACGGCCATTCTGGCATAGTAGGCAGGGTGCGAGAAGGAAGCGGCGAGAGCGAGCACAGCATCGATATACTCCTCCGTCAAAAAGAAATCCAGCAGCATGACATAGCCAAACCGCACCTCAAATTCCTTTTGGCTGCTGCAATAGGGCCGCACAAAGGAAAAGACCATCTCCCTGTTTTTCGCGGTGAATTTTAGCCCGGCGCAAAAACTATCGCAGATAGACCAGCTATCGATTTCGGGGATAAAGGCCTCGATGCGGCGGATGCGCTCCTCCGGGCTTACCGGAATCGCGCCGATGATCATGCCGCGCAGCATGATCTCCTCGAAATAATCCCGAGGCGCGGCAGCAAGGTAATCCGCCCAGCGATCCGAGCGGGCAATTTCCTTTGCCAGCGCCCGCAAGGCAGGCAAACGCACGCCCAGCATGCGCTCTTCGCCCGGGATGAGAGCCGCCGAAAATTTCTGAAATTCCGGCTCGCTGAGCGCAAACAGCCGCTCTCTGATTTGGTTTACAAGTTCCATCTTTCCTCCCAGCTTTGCTTTTCGTTAGGCCCTTTGGGATTTTGGAAAAGAAATAAAACGCGCCTTTTGACGGGCAAACTCCATCCCCACGCGGCTATAGAATCAAAAGAAAGGTGCCGGCCGTGATGAACCCGCCGCCCAGCAGTGCCTTCCAATCCAGCTTTTCCTTTAAAATCAGAAAAGAGAGCAGCATGCTGATGACGACGCTGAATTTATCCACCGGGATGACCTTGCTGGCCTCGCCGATTTGCAGGGCCTTATAGTAGCAGAGCCAAGACAGCCCAGTGGCGATGCCGGATAAGACGAGAAAAACCCAGCTTTTTCCCGTGATATGCGGAATTTCCGCTTGCTTGCCCGTCAGCAGCACAATTGCCCAGGCCATAATGAGCACGACAGCCGTGCGAATGGCCGTGGCGAGGTTGGAATTTAACTGCTGGATGCCCAGCTTTGCGAGAATGGAAGTCAGGGCGGCGAACAGCGCAGAAAGCAAAGCGTAAACAGCCCACATATGGTTTCCTCCAATGTATTTTCTCATGCTCTATTTCTCCTCAAAAGAGGGGTCTATTTCGCGCGCCCAGTCGTATGCCGCGGATTCCTCCAGGCTGCCCGGCCAATGGGCAGACCAAGCCGGGCCGGACGGATGCTCCACGCGATCCGAGCTTGGGGCATATGGCTTGATATCCAGGATGGGAGAGCCGTCCTCTGCATCGCAATCTTCCAGCTGAACCAGCCCGGCCGCGGCATCCACCGCTAGGATACGGCAGCAGGTCAGCGCGATGGGATTGGGGCGATGGGGCGAGCGCGTCGCAAAAACGCCCAGCTCTTTGGGGGCGCCGAGATAGGGGCAGCGCGCCTACACCCGGCCGCGGCTCTGGGCGTCATCCGCGCCGGAAAACCACCAGAGCAGCTGCAAATGGCTGTATGCGCAAAGGCCGGCCAGCCCCTGCGCGTATGCGGGAAAAAGCCGGGCAAAAACTTTGCCATCCTGCCGGAAAATTTCGCCGATGGAGAAAATAGAAAACGGCATCCTATTGGCGCTGTTTGCGCATTTCCAGATATTCCACCAGCAGCTTTGCCGCATCTTCCACGCATCCCGGGCAGCTGCGCAGAGGCTTTTCGCATTTGAGCTCCCGACAGAGCACAGAAGTGTTCATATCTTCAAATTTTTTGGTCAGTTCGCGGACATCGGCATACGTCTCCATTTTGGATTTGGTGGGGTTTTGCAAATCAGCCGCGCAGTTGGCCAGGCCCATGATAATGTAGGCACCCGTTACCGCGCCGCAGACGCCGCCCATCTTGCCCATGCCGCCGCCAAATGCCTCGGCAACACGGAAGCCGTCCACCTCGGAGAGGCCGAAATCCTCGCAGAATGCGCAGACGACGGCCTGCGTGCAGTTATACTTTTTCTTTGCGAAATTTTCTACCGCCAGTTGAACCTTATCCATTTTTTATTTCTCCTCTTTTTTTAAAATTTCCGCCTGTGCTTTTTTGGAAAGCGAGCATAGGACGGTTTGGTGTGCAGTTTCGATCATCTTCTTCAGCGCTTCTTGGGGCACGCCGCCGGAAAGATAGATGGAATTCCAGTGCTCTTTGTTCATATAATAGCCGGGCACGATGACGCCGGCATACTGTTCCCGCAGGGCATATCCCCGCTCTGGGGGAAGTTTAAGCGTCAAAATCGGGCGGCCCTCTTTATCCCCGCCGCGCATGGCATACATTTTCCCGCCCACGAGATAGCGCCAGGCATGCCACTCTTCTTTATAGTCCTGCTGTGTGCCCTTTTGGGCAAGGCAGTGCGCTTCGATCAGTTTATCATATTGCTCCATATGCTACTCCAATGCACCGTAGATGAGATTCAGCAAAATCTGCGTCACTTTCTCCATGCTCTGCACGGAGATATACTCGAAGCGCCCGTGGAAGTTGTGCCCGCCTGTGCAGAGGTTGGGGCAGGGAAGGCCCATAAAAGAGAGCGTTGCGCCGTCTGTGCCGCCGCGGATGGGCTGCACTTTTGGCTGTACGCCGGCGCTCAGCATGGCGGCTTTGGCCCTCTCCACAATCTCCATATGCGGGAGGATTTTCTCCTTCATATTGGCATAGCTGTCCGTTACAGTTACATCAAACGTGCCCGGGCCGTATTTTTCGTTCAAAAACGCCCCGATGGAGCAGAAGAGCTGTTTTTTCTGCTGGTATTTCTGGGCATCGTGATCCCGGATGATATAGCAGAGCTCGGCCTGCTCAACATCGCCGCGCATATCCGTCAGGTGGTAAAACCCCTCATAACCCTCGGTATTGGCGGGAATTTCAAAGGAAGGCAGCAGGGCGTTAAACTCCATGGCCATCAGCATGGCATTTTTCATCTGCCCTTTGGCCACGCCCGGGTGAATATTGCGCCCGTGCACCAGCACTTTGGCATCTGCACCATTGAAGTTTTCGTATTCCAGCTCGCCCAGCTCGCCGCCATCCACGGTATAGGCGTAGTCCGCGCCGAAATGAGAGACGCGGAAAGCATCCGGCCCGCGGCCGATCTCCTCGTCCGGCGTGAAGGCCAGTTTCACTTCCCCATGCGGCGCATCGCTGGCGAGCAGCGCCTCGGCGGCGGAGAGAATCTCGGCGATGCCCGCCTTGTCGTCTGCGCCCAGCAGCGTTGTGCCGTCTGTCACGACCAGATCATCGCCCTGATACTTAAGCAGATCCGGGTATTGCGACGGGCTGAGCAGGATGTTTTTCTCGGCGTTCAGCAGAATATCGCCGCCGTCGTACTGCCGCACGACCCGGGCTTTGATGTCGCCGCAGGGGACGTCTGAAACCGTATCCATATGGGCGATCAGGCCAATTTTAGGCGCGGGTTTTTGCGTGCTTGCAGGGATGCTCCCGTAGACATAGCCCTGCTCATCCATATGCGCATCCGAAATGCCCATCTGCAGCATTTCCGAGACGAGAAACTGCCCCAGAGCTTTTTGCTTTTCCGTGCTGGGGATGGTGGGAGAAGCGGCATCGGAGCCGGTATCGAAAGAGACATATTTCAGAAAACGATCTAACACATGCATCGGTTATCCCTCCTGGAATTTATTTTCTTATTATGGAATATTAAGGTAAGCATTGGCTGGCATCATTTTTAAGCGCCGCGGCAAAGCGGAGCAATGCGCGGACATTCCCCCTAGGCGTCCGAAGTTTTACTTCAGCTGCGCTGTGAGGATGTGATACCGCATCGGCAGTGCGCCTCGTGCGTCGCCGGTAGACGACAATGAACGCCCAAGTCATATGTTTATTATAGCATAGCCCTCGAAGAAGAGAAAGCGGCGCGGATACAATTTTGCGGGCGACGGGGCAAAGCAGATGTAAAAGACTGTAAATTTTGCTTGGAAGTTACATGAGATCGCGCTATACTAATGAAGGAGAAAATTTGCAAGAATTACGGAGGGATTTTTATGGATGCAGCACTCAAACGGTTTGCAGCCGAAAATGGAATGAAGATGGCAAAAGGCTGCGCATATGGGGAGCTGGGCGGGTTTCTCGTCACGCTTTCCAACGAGAACAATTTCCGCAGCCTGTATCTGAACTATATGGCAGGCGCAGATATTCCGGAAGAGAATGCAAAAAGAGGGCGCCTGGATGCATTTTTGGCATCGGCAAAGGCACAGGGCAATGTGCTGGCTTACAACGTTTATAACGACGGCGTTCAGATAAGCTTTCGCGGCAACGGCAAGGGCATGGCCAGCCTGCGCGCCATGCTGCCCCAGCTTTTGGGCGCGCTGGCGCAGGAAGGGTTCGTCGGAACAGCCTGCTGCAGCAGATGCGGCGGAGCGACGGATGGAACCGAGAAAATCGTCCTGCGGGAGGGCAAGGCGCAGCTCATGCACGAAGCCTGCATCACTGCCCTGGCAGATGAACAGAGAGAAGCCGTTCAGCAGCAGAGCCGCAGCGGCAGCAACTATTGGATGGGGCTGCTGGGCGCGGTCTTGGGCACGCTCATCGGCCTGATTCCCTGGGTGCTGCTCGCCCGGGCGGGGTATTTCGCCAGCATCGCGGGCCTTCTGATTGGCCTTTGCGCCAAAAAGGGCTATGAACTGTTCCGCGGCAAGCTGGGCCGCCCCAAGCTGATAATCCTCATTGTCTGCGCGGTTTTGGGCGTCATCCTGGCGCAGTATGTGGATCTTTGGATTCAGGTCGCCATCGAGCTGGATGGCTATTTCTTCAGCTTTGGAGAGCTGACCAGCATCACGACGCAGCTGATTTTGACAGAGCCGGATGTGCTCACGCCTTTCCTGCTCAACCTGGTGCTGGGTTTGGTGTTCGCCGTGGCCGGGCTTTGGGGCGTGTTTGCGCAGACCAAGCAGGAAGTGGATATGGCATCTGGCAAGATAACAGTTCTCGATCGCAACTAAAGCAAAAGCAGGGCAGCAAGCCCTGCTTTTTTGATTGCAGAAAAGAAACGATGTTTACCTGGGAAATAGCAACAGCAGGTTGCTTGGCAGTGGAA
>JAHZHM010000175.1:296-6691 GCA_019420265.1 Clostridiales bacterium | reverse complement strand
ATGTATGAGCGCTTGAAATAAAAAGCCCCGCTTACAATTCTGGAAAGCGGGGCTTTTATGCAAAGAGCAGGGCGGATTAGAGCGGCGTTCGCCTCTGGGAGCGCAGATAGACATTGAGCACAAGGCCAATGCTTAAAAGCGTCGCCAGCAGATTTGAGCCGCCATAGCTTACCAGAGGCAGCGGGATGCCCGTGACAGGCATGACGCCGATATTCATTCCGATATTTTCGAACACATGGAAGAACAGCATACAGGCCACGCCGATGATGATATACATGCCAAAATCATCCCGGGCGCGCATGGAGATGCGGAAGAGATGATAGATCAAAAAGAGGTATGCGCCGACCAGCAGGATTGCACCCACGAAGCCGATGGCTTCCGTTGTGCTGGAAAAGATGAAGTCTGTATGATCTTCCGGCAGGAAGTTGGATTGCTGGGTGAGCAGATCCTGAGAGAAAAAGCCTTTGCCGCGGAACCCGCCAGAACTGGAGACGGTTTTCGCCCGCAGCACGTTGAAGCCTTTGCCTTCTGGGTCCTTGCTGGGGTCGAAAAAGACCTCGATGCGGCCTTTTTGGTCGTCGCTCATCAGCAGCCAGGCGATGGGCAGCATAGCCAGCGCCGCGCCAAACATGGGGCCGAGAATTTTGAAACTGGTTTTGGACATGAACAGCAGGCCGATGAGAATGAACAGATAGACCATGGCTGTGCCCAAATCCGGCTGTGCGGCAATGAGGACGACGGGAATGAGAAAACGCCAAAGGATGGGGAGCAGATCCCGGAATTTCTCGATGCCGCCGCTTTTGTTCTCTGTGCGCTCGGCAAACTCGCGCGCCAAGACGAGGATCATGAGAGGTTTGCAGATCTCGCTGGTCTGGATGCCGACAGAGCCGAGGCGCAGCCAGCCCTTCAGGCCGCGCTGGTTGGCGCCGAAAATAATCGTGATCACCAGCAGTGCGACGCATCCCAAATAGATGATATTGCAAAACTCACGGATATTGCTGTAATCCACAAATAGTAGGATGATGATGAGGAGGACGCCTAGGCAGAAATAGATGAACTGCGTCAGCGGCAGGCTGGAACTGAAACTGCTGATATACTCGAGAAATGTCTGCGTATCGGGATCAAAGGCGGTACAGGTTGCGCTGGCAATGGCGATCATGCCAAAAAAGGCCAGGCCAAGCGTCAAAAGGACGGTGATCCAGTCGATGCGTTTTAAAATATCATAATTCCTATTTTTGGCGGGGCTCATAAGAATTCCTTTCGCTGGGGTGAAAAATGCGGGCGACTGCGGCGAAGCGGTGCAACGCGGGGCCGAGTGCTGTTCCAGGCGTCCGAAGCTGTGCTTCGGGCAACGCCGTGAGGTTATTATACCGCAGCGGTCTATTTCTGGCAAATGAACAAATCGTGAAAGCAGAGAAAAGAGAAATATTTTCCCGGCAGAGTGAGTATAGATTACTACACCCGAAAAGCGAGGGAGGATATTGATATGGCAGAAAACCGAAAAACGGCGAACAGCGAATTTATTTCCAGCAAAAGAGGCTCGGCGGTTTATCAGCGCCCGCAGAGAGTGGAAGAGGAGCCGAGCGGCAGCTTGCTGGAGCTGAAAAGCGGATGGAAGACTGTCCGCAAAAAGGTGCAGGAGGCGCCGGAAGGATACCGCAAACTGGCGCGCCGGGCGATGGTCTGCGCTGTGCTGGCGCTGGGCATTTGGGCTGTAAAAAGCATGGATACGGCCGTCTCTAACCAGATCATTGGCGGCGTTGAGAGTGCGACGGGCAGCGAGCTGGAAAAAGACGATGATATTGGCCAGCTGAAGTTCGTCAGCGGGCAGCAGGGAGAGGCTGTCAGCGTTTCCAGCTCGCTCTATAGCCTGCCTTTGGAAGGCGAAGTTGTGGAATCCTTCTCGGATAGCGGCAAGGATGTCAGCATCAAGGGAGAGGGCAGCGCGAGAGTCAACGCAATTTTGCCGGGAGTTGTCGTCAAGACCACCAGCGACAGCGTGGTCGTCGAGAATATCAACGGCACAAAGAGCACATATTCCGGCGTGATCCCCAGCGTTTCGGCGGGTGATCAGGTGAACAACTCGGATATGCTGGGGCAGCTTTCGGGAGAAGTGCTCTGCCTGGAGACGGTGAGCGGCATTGGCTATGTGGATTCCCTGAGCATGCAGGATATGACAGAGGCGGCAGCACAAATTGAGTAGCAAGTTCTTTGGGGGCAGGCTGGAAGTCAATTTTATCTTTATCCCGGTGGTTTTTATCATGTGCTATGTGAGCGGGGTGAGGGCGATATTGGCCTTTTGCCTGGCGCTGCTGCTGCATGAGAGCGCACACGCCATTATGGCGCAGGCGATGGGTATGCGCGTCAGAAGCCTGGAATTGATGCCCTTTGGATGCACGGCGCATATCGAGAGCTTTGCGGTCGTCAGCCCGGGGGCGGAGATCGCGATGGCGGCCGCCGGGCCTTTGGCGAATCTGGCTTTGGCGGCACTGCTGCAATTTGGCACGGACGTCGCGGCGGAGGATGCGTTTCTCGCCGCGCTTTACCGTTCCAACCTTTCGCTTGCGGCGGTGAATTTGCTCCCGGCGCTTCCCATGGATGGCGGGAGAGTGCTCTGCTGCGTGCTCTCTTATGCGATGCCAAAGCTTATGTGTGTGCGGCTGGTCAGCGCGATGGGCGTGCTGACGGGGCTGGGCGTAACGGCGCTGGGCATCCATTTTTGGATGACCGGGACGCCCAACCCCACAATCCTGCTCATGGGCAGCTTCATGATATTCGCCTCGGCGAAGCACTACCATGCGGCGCCGGTTTCCGTCATGCAGGATACGCTGCATAAGCGCAGGGAAATTTTCCGGCGCGGAAGTGCGCAGGTGCGGGGGACGGCGGTCTGCGGGGAGCGCAGCCTGGGCGACGCGATTGCGCGCATGGATGCCAGAAGCTATAACCTGCTCTACGTTCTGGATGATGATATGCGGCTGCTGGGAACGCTGGGCGAGGGGGAGATTATGGATTATGCGCTTTCCCGGGGCAGCGGGGAAAAACTGCGGGAAATTGCAAAACTGCGGCGCAGCGTTTGACCCTTGGCAGAGATGATGTTATAATACAATGAACAGTTCATATACGGGCAGTGCATGGCGAGATCGGCGCGGCGCTTGCCCGGCTAAAAGGCTTTGAAAAAAGCCCTCCGGGAGGAAATTTTGATCGACCTGAAAAAACTAGAGAAAATCCTGCCTTTGGTAGAAAAACCGGGCAGATATATTGGGGGAGAAGTTGGGATTGCCAGAAAGCGGACGGATGTTCCTATCCGCTTTTTATTCGCTTTTCCGGATATTTACGAGGTGGGGATGTCTCACCTTGGGAGCATTATTCTATATCACCTGACCAACGAGAGAGAGGACACCTATGCGGAGCGGGCCTATGCCCCCTTCCCGGATATGCAGCAGCAGATGGAAAAAGAGGGGATTCCTCTTTTTTCTTTGGAAACGTATACCCCTGCCGGTGAATTCGACATCATTGGCTTTAACCTTTCCTATGAGATGTGCTACACGACTGTGCTGCGCATGCTGGAGCTTTCAGGCATCCCGCTGAGAAGCCGGGAGAGAGACGAGAGCTGCCCGCTGATTATCGCCGGAGGAACCTGCACCTATAACCCGGAACCGCTGGCAGATTTTATCGATCTGTTCATCATCGGTGAGGGAGAGCAGGTCAATATGGAGCTGCTGGATCTCTATGAGGCGCATAAAAAAGAGGGATTTTGCAAAGAAAAGTTTTTGCGGGAAGCGGCGCGGATTGAAGGCGTTTATGTCCCTTCGCTGGTGCAATTTACTTACCGGGAAGATGGGACAGTTGCGCAGATTGCGGGAGAAAACCTGCCTGTGCGCAAGCGCTTTCTTTTGGATATGGATTCGGCCTATTTTCCGGACAAGCTCATCGTTCCAAATATCGGCATCGTGCACGACCGGGTAACGCTGGAGATTTTTCGGGGCTGCACCCGGGGCTGCCGGTTCTGCCAGGCGGGGTTTATCTACCGGCCAGTGCGGGAGAAGAGCGTGCAGACGCTATGCGAGCAGGCGCGGGATCTGATCGACCATACGGGCTATGAGGAAATCTCGCTCTCTTCGCTGAGCTCGGGAGATTACAGCGGCATAGAGGAACTGGCGGAGCGGTTGTTCGATGAATTTGAGCAAAAGCGCGTGAGCATTTCGCTGCCCTCTCTGCGAGTAGATTCCTTCCAGAAGGAATATGCGAAGCGCATGCAGAGCGCCCGTAAGCAGAGCTTTACCTTTGCGCCAGAGGCGGGGACGCAGCGGCTGCGGGATGTCATCAATAAGAACATTACGGAAGAGGAGATTTTGCGCGGCGTCCGCTATGCGTTTGAGAGCGGCGCCACGACCATCAAGCTCTACTTCATGATCGGTTTGCCCACGGAGACTTACGAAGATCTGGACGGCATTGCGGATCTCGTGCTCAAAATCAAAAGCGTGTTTGGGCAGGTGCCCAAAGAACTGCGCCGGGGCAGCCTTCAGATCAACGTCAGCACGGCGTCATTTGTGCCCAAGCCCTTTACGCCTTTCCAGTGGGAAGCGCAGGACAGCGGCGACTTATTGCGGGAAAAGCAGCGCTATCTAAAGGAAAAACTGCGGATGCGCGGCGTGAAATACAGCTATCACGATACGCCCCTATCCTATCTGGAGGCGGTTTTTGCCAGGGGAGACCGCAGGCTCTGCGATGTGCTCTACTATGCGCGCAAAAATGGCGCACAGTTTGACTCCTGGCAGGATCAGTTTTGCCAGGAGGCATATGATAAGGCGTTTGAGCTGGCCGGAATCGACCCGGATTTCTATGCCTGCCGGGAGCGGGATTTGGAAGAAGTTTTGCCCTGGAGCCATATCGATGCCTATATTTCCGAGCGCTATTTAAAGCGCGAGCTTGCCCAGGCAAAGGCCGCGAAAACGACGCCGGATTGCCGGGAAGGCTGCCAGGGATGCGGGCTTGGGAGGTTTTGCAGCAAATGAGAATCGGAGTAAAATTTGGCAGAACGGGCCTTGGCCGCTTTTTATCGCATCTGGATTTGCAGGATCTGTTTTCCAGAGCGGTTCGCCGGGCGGGCATTCCGGCACAGTATTCCAGCGGGTTTCACCCGCATATGAACATGGCGTTTGCCTCTGCCATGGCCGTTGGGCTGGAGACAGAGGGCGACTATTTTGAATTGCGGGTTCTGGAAGAGATGGACTGCGCCGCGGCCAAAAAGGCGCTGGCAGAGCAGATGCCATCTGGATTCGCCATTCACGCGCTGGGCAAGCTGCCGGAGGGGCTGGGCAAGCTGATGGCGGTGGCCGTGCGGGCGGAATATGAGATTATAGAGCCGGATGCGGCATTTTCGGCATGGCTTTCGCAGCTATTGGAGCAGGAGAGCTTTGTCATCGAAAGGCAGAGAAAAGGAAAGACGCGGCAGATGGATTTGCGCCCGCTCATCTACGAGGCGGAGCTTGGGCAATCCATTCGGCTGATGCTGGGCAATTTCGGCGCCGGGACTGTCACGCCAAAGCTTCTCATTGCCGAAGCGGAAAAGCAGCTGGGCAGCCTGGAGCAGATGCGGGCGATTCGCAAGGATTTATACGCCGAGCAAAATGGGGAATATAAAGCTCTATCCGAGCTTTTTGTATAGTTTTCATATTGGAGGGTTTTTGATGAAAAGAGAAATCATCGCAGATGTCAACCCGCATGAGGCGAGAGTCGCACTGCTGGAGGATGGGGAGCTGGCAGAAATACAGGTGGAATTCCGCGGCAACGAGCGGCTTGTCGGCCATATCTATAAGGGCAGAGTGGAGAATATTTTGCCGGGGATGCAGGCGGCGTTTGTGGATGTGGGCCTGGAAAAGAATGCATTTTTATATGCCGGCGATATTCTGGCATATAAATCCGATTTTGAGTTCCAGGGCGTGCGGGCGAATGTGGACCGGGAGCTGAAAAACACCAACATCAAATATCTACTGAAGCAGAACCAGGAGATCATGGTGCAGGTGTTAAAGCAGCCTGGCGGCACCAAGGGCGCCCGGGTCACGACGCATATCACGCTGCCCGGCCGGATGATCGTGCTCATGCCGACGGTGGATCATGTGGGCGTTTCCCGCCGCATTGAAGACGAGGCCGAGCGCGAGCGCCTGAAGACGATTATGGAAAAATACAAGCCCGAGGGCATGGGCATTATCGTGCGCACGGCGGCCGTGGGATGCTCCGAGGAGAAGCTGGCGGGGGAGGTCAACTTCTTGGCACGGCTTTGGGGCAAGATTCAGGATAAGGCGGATTTTGTCTCCGCGCCCAGGCTTATCCACTCGGAAGAGACGCTGCTTTTCCGCACGGTGCGGGATATGTTTACCGAAGATGTGTACCGG
>JAHZHM010000175.1:0-286 GCA_019420265.1 Clostridiales bacterium | reverse complement strand
TACTATGAGAAAGTGCTGGCGGTGGTGGAGATCACGACGCCTGCGCTGGCGGATCGGGTGGAATATTTCGCCAAGCCGGATAATATTTTCGATCTCTACGGCATCGAGCCAAAAGTGGAAAAAGCGCTTTCCAAGAAAGTCTGGCTGGATAACGGGGTATACCTTTATATCGAGGAGACCGAGGCGCTGACGGTGATCGACGTCAACACGGGTAAATATGTCGGCGAGGACGATCTGCAGGAGACCATCGTCAACACGAATATCGAGGCGGCAAAGGAGATCGCCC
>JAHZHM010000174.1:3172-5399 GCA_019420265.1 Clostridiales bacterium | reverse complement strand
TTGGGGAATACGCTGCCAAACCGCTCCTTGGTGATCTCTTCGCGCTCAAACCAGCGGGTATTTGGGCGCAGTTCTGGCGTGGCTGCGCAGGGGCCGGGCAAGTAGTGGTGAAAGCTGCCAAAAACTGTATACCCGTGCGGCCGGAGCAGTTCGTCAAACTGGCGCAGATTGGGATATTCAAAGAGCCAGATGCCCCGCTTTCCCTGGCAGATGCGCCTGCATTCTTCCAAAATGCAGGGATGCACGCAGAGCACGGCGCCTTTTCCCAGCGTTGCCATCTGCCAAAAGGGCGGCTCCTGGCCAAATTGCCGGCGGCCGGGCAGCGCCCGGAAGGGGGTGACCAGGCAATCCGAGCGGAGAAAATCCGATGGCGCGCAGGCGTAATCCAAAGCGAGCTGCTGCAAAAGTGCGTCGAAGAGGGCGGGATCTATCATGCTAACGCTCCCCTGTCTCATTCTTTCGGATGGGAAGCCGCAAAACGGTTTTCAGCTTGCTCGTTTCACATTTGTTGGGATCGCTTAGGTAGATCTCGTGGTGAAAGCGCTCATTGGTAATATCCACCGCATAGCCCTGAGCAGCGGCATATTCGTGCATGGAGCGGATGGTGGCCGGCTCATCGTCGTAGGAGCCGATGTGCATGCACTGCACGCAAAGCCCTTCCTCATAGCTTAGAAACTCCACGCTGGAACAGTCCATCTTTTTCTTTCGCGCCGCCTGCTCCTTGGCCCAATCGACTTCTGGCGGCGTGGCGAATTCGGGCAGGCGGATCAGGGAGATGAAGTGCATCTGATCCTTTTTTTCATAATCCATCGCCGCGCCGTTTTCCTGCCACCAGAAGCCCTCCAGCGGCGGGACGACGTATTCAAAAAATCCCGGAATCTGATGATCGGTTTTATAGCTCATCCGGATGGTGTAGGCCACGCCGTATAAAAGCGAAATCGCCTGCTGATATGCCCCGCCTTTCTGGTTGGGGTTGCCCTGGCCGCGCACAGCCAGATAATGCGCCCGGGGCACATCGATGATGCCCGGCTGCTTTTTGGGCTGGTAGAGCGCCCGGTATTCCTTTTTGAAATCAAATGCCATGTTTTTCCCCTTTGGTTTACAAATTGAGACTAGAATAGATTCGCCGGGCGGCAGGGAAAATCCTTTGATTGCCATGTATGCGTGAAAACAGACCAGATACCCAAAAGCAGTTGCGCGCCTGGGCGCAATTTTTTATGATAATACTGCCGGGAGGTGCATGAGATGCAAGTTGAATTTAAGATAGATCCCAGCTGTGCTGAGCCCAAAATCGTCGTTTTTGCGGCAGGGATGACAGAAGAGATCGAAGCCTTGCTTGAAAAACTGTCTGAGCAGACGATACGGGTGATAGCCGGGCAAAAAGAGGGAAAGCTGGAAATTTTGGAGCCGATAGAACTGATTCGGGTTTTTGCTCAGAGCGGCAAGGTGTTTGCCTCCACCCGGCGCGGAGAATATGCGCTGCGCATGCGGCTCTACGAGCTGGAGGAGCGGCTGGATTCGCGCCGCTTTGCCCGCATTTCCAATTCGGAGATCATCAATCTGGGCGAGGTAAGGAGCTTTGATCTGAGCATTGCAGGGACGATCTGTGTGCAGATGAAAAACGGAGAAGTGGCCTATGTTTCCCGAAGATATGTCTCGAAAATCAAGAAAATTTTAGGGCTGTGAGGTGGAGCATGAAAAGAAAAGTATTGCAGCGCGGCATCATCGGGGTGCCGGTGGGAATTTTAATTGGATATTTGATCACGATACTCATATCATTGGGATGGGGAAGCGGGGAATACCTGCCCTGCACTCCCGAGCTCATCGCAAATATGGGCAGCGAGATAGGCGCGGTGCTTTTGCAAACGCTGCTTTCAGCAGTGCTGGGCGCGGCATTCGGTGCAGGATCGGCGATCTGGGAAGTGGAGCACTGGAGCATCGCCCGGCAGACGGGAGTCTATCTTTTGGTGACCAGCCTTGCCATGCTGCCCACCGCCTATTTGCTCTATTGGATGCAGCACAGCCTGGCGGGATTTCTCGTCTATTTGGGCATCTATCTGTTCATTTTTCTGGCGATATGGCTGGGCAACTATTTTGCCATTCGGCATAACATCCGAAAGATGAATGAGAAGCTGCAGTAGCGGGGGCAAAGTTTCCCAAATAAAAAACGCTGTCGGAAGATCTGGCAGCGTTTTTGTGATTCGCATTTTGCGGAGCCGGGGTGCCC
>JAHZHM010000174.1:0-3162 GCA_019420265.1 Clostridiales bacterium | reverse complement strand
GGCGTTGCTATTTTTGCTGTGTGCTTAGGGAATAGAGTTCGTAATAAATCCCATGCTTTTGCAGAAGCTGCTCGTGCGTACCCTGCTCTGCGATGCCCTCTTCGGTCAGCACCAAAATGAGATCTGCGCCCTGAATGGTGGAGAGCCGGTGCGCGATGGTGAAGGTCGTCCGGCCTTGGGCCAGCGCGGCGAGAGATTGCTGCACGATGTGCTCGCTCTCGTTATCCAGCGCGGAAGTTGCTTCATCCAAAATCAGGATGGGCGGGTTTTTCAGGAAAACCCGGGCGATGGAGATGCGCTGTTTTTGCCCGCCCGAGAGCTTGACGCCCCGCTCGCCGACGTAAGTATCGTAGCCATCTTCCAGCTCCGAAATAAAGCTGTGGGCGCCGGCCTGCTGCGCCGCCCGGACGACATCTTCCCTGCTGGCGCCTGGGCAGCCATAGGCGATGTTGTCGTAGACAGAGCCCGAGAAGAGATAGACATCCTGCTGGACGATGCCGATATGATCCCGCAGAGAATGCAGCTGAATTTTCTGAATATCCGTGCCGTCCAGCAGAATCTGGCCTTCCGTCAGATCGTAGAAGCGGGGAATGAGGTGGCAGAGGGTCGTCTTGCCGCTGCCCGAAGGGCCCACCAGCGCCACGTTCTGCCCGGCCGCAATTTCCAGATTGATGTTTCTGAGCACATATTCCTGATCCGGCGCATAGCGGAAACCGGCGTTTTTGAACGTGAATTTCCCTTGACATCCGAGATGGGCAGAGCATCCGGCGCATCATAGTTTTCCACCGGAACATCCATCACTTCAAAGAACCGCTCGATGCCCGTCATGCCCCGCTGGAACTGCTCCATAAATTCGATGATGCGGCGGATTGCCGTGAGCAGCACGCTGACATACAGCAGATATGCCGTGAAATCCCCGGCATCGATTTTCCCGGCTTTGAGGAAGAACGCGCCGGATACCACCACCGTGATATACATCAGCCCATCGAAAAAGCGGGAAGTGGCGGCAAATCCGCCCATATAGAAATAGGAGCGGCGCTTGACGCTGAGGAACTTGTGGTTGTTTTTCCTAAATTTTTTGGATTCGACCTGCTCGTTGCCAAAGCTCTTGACGGCCCGGATGCCCAGCAGGCTATCTTCCACCTGCGCATTGATCTCGCCCAGGTGATGCCGCGTCTCCTGAAACGCCTTCTTCATTTTGAGGCGGAAAGAGAGCGTGCAGAACAGCATGACGGGCAAAATCGAGAAGATGATCAGCGTCATGGGCAGGTTGGTATTCGCCAGAATCGCAAAGGAGATGCCGATTTTGAGCACGGCAGAAAGCAGCTCTTCCGGGAAGTGGTGCGCAAACTCGGTAACGTCGTTGAGGTCCGAAGTGATGCGGCTCATGAGCTGGCCAATTTTGGTGTTGTCATAGTAAGAATAGGAGAGCAGCTGCATATGCGCAAAGAGATCCCGGCGCATATCTGCCTCAATTTGGGCGCCGGTAATATGCCCGAAAGAGGATTTATAGAATTCCGCCAGGGCATCCAGCAGCCGCAGCCCCAAATAGCATAGGCCGATATTGATGATGAGCGAAGCAGAGAGCGCGGCAGGATCGTCTCCCGCGGCAGAGGTGATGTAGCGCGCGATGAGCGGCAGAATCAGCTCTGCGGCAACCGTAAAGGCGCAGCAGAACAGATCCATCAAAAAGGCCGCCTTATGATGGCCGTAGTATGGCAAAAATCTTCGCAGATACCCTTTCTTTTTTTTCTTCATTTTCCCTCAAATTTCCTTTCGTTTTGCGTGCTCTTCCATTATAGCAAACAGAGCGGGCAAATGCCAAGGCACAAAACGAGTTTTTGCGCAGGCAGAGGGCTTTTCAGATGGAGAATTTTCGGATAAAATAGAGAAAAATACTTTTCCGGAAAGGAAGAATACGAATGAAAAAGATCTTAGGGGAATTTAAAGATTTTATCTCCCGCGGCAATGTCATGGATATGGCCGTTGGTGTGATCATCGGCGGCGCGTTTACGGCGATCGTCAATTCGCTGGTTTCGGATTTGCTCAACCCGATTTTGGGGCTGATTACGGGCGGCATGATGGATTTTTCGGATTTGAAAATCCCGTTGGGTGCGGGCGGCGCCGCTATTAACTATGGTGCGTTTCTCACGGCTGTCATCAACTTCCTGCTCGTTGCGCTGGTGATTTTTGGCATCACCAAAGCGCTCAACTCCCTGCACCGCAAAAAAGAGCAGCAGGAGGAGCAGGCGGAAGCACAGGAAAAACAGCCGCGCCTCTGCCCCTATTGCAGAAGCGAGATTGCCGAGGATGCCACGCGCTGCCCGCACTGCACTTCCCAGCTGGATGCTTGACAGCGCTTTTTGCCAGCGCTATAATGAGCGGGAAGCAAATGAATAGAAGATCTTCAGGGCGGGGTGCGATTCCCCACCGGCAGTAGAGCCTGCGAGCCCCATAGGGGTTGATACGGTGCGATTCCGTAGCCGACGGTATAGTCCGGATGGAAGAAGATATGTGAAAACGCCCTGTTTTGGCGAGCCGATTTTGGCCCCAGGCAGGGCGTTTTAATTTACCGCATATCTTGAAAGGAAGGAAACAATGGTTTTGGCAGAAGGAACAAAAAAGCGCATCTCTGTGCGCAGTATTGCGGTAACGGGCATTTTGGCGGCGCTGGCGTCTGTGCTCATGTTTTTGGATTTCAGCGTTCCGGTGATGCCCGGCTTCATCAAGCTGGATTTTTCCGAACTGCCTGCGCTGCTGGCAGCTTATGCGCTGGGGCCGGTTTCGGGTGTGGTCGTTTGCCTGGTGAAAAATCTGGTCAACGTGCTCTCGACCTCCACAGGCGGCGTGGGCGAGCTTTCCAACTTCGTGCTGGGTGCGTGCTTTGTGCTGCCGGCGGGGCTCATTTATCAGAAGCACAAGACACGCAAAGCCGCCTTTTGGGGTGCGACGCTGGGCGCAGCGGTTATGGCGATTGTGAGCATTTTCTCTAACTACTACATCATGTACCCCATCTATACGGCGTTTATGCCCATGGAAGTGATCCTTGGGATGTATCAGGCCATCGTGCCCGGCGTGCAGACGCTCTGGGATGCGCTGCTCTGGTTCAACCTGCCCTTCACTTTCTTTAAGGGAATGTGCTCGGTGGTCATCGCGCTGCTC
>JAHZHM010000173.1 GCA_019420265.1 Clostridiales bacterium | reverse complement strand
AGCTCCATGAAGTTGTCATTGCCGCGCAGAGAGATATAGGCATCCATCTCGCTCATGCGGGCAGCATCCCAAGCCGTAAGCTGCTCAATCTGCTGCCTATCCGCCCCAAGCAGCCATTGTCTTTCGATTTTTGTGCGGTGCACCTGGAAAAAGGGGCGTGCCCCTGCCTGATATGCCGCGCGCACCAGCGCCTCTGCCACAAAATCCGGGCAGTCGAAGGTTTCAATCAAAACCTTCTCTCCCGGCCTGAGCTGGCAGGAATACTGCACCAGATTTTCTGCCAATTTTGTCATTCTCGGATCTTTCAAAATATCCTCCTTATGCTGCCCTAGAAGTTGACCTTCTCTCTTATCATATAGAGCGGCCGATTCTTTGCCTCGTCATACATTCTGCCCAGATACATGCCCATAATCCCAAGGAAGATGCTGAGCAGAGAGATGAGCGCAAAGCTCACCGCAAACAGCACATGCCAGACCGGCCAAATGCCCAGCGCCGCCAGCACGATGCCCAGCACCAGATAAATCAGCGAAAGGCACATCAGCCCGATGCCAAAATACAGCGGCAGCTTGAGGGGCTTGTCCGAAAAGGCGGTAATGCCATCCCCCGCCAGGCGGAACATCTTTTTGAGCGTATACTTGGTCTCCCCCGCCGCCCGTTCATCGCGCACATATTCCACCGGGCAGGAACAAAAGCCCGCCCAGGCCGTCAGCCCGCGCAAAAACCGGTTGTGCTCGGAAAGCGAGTTCAGATAGTCGCAAACTTTTCTATCGATGAGCCGGAAATCTCCGGTATCTTTTGGGATATAGTTGCCGCCCAGCATGTTTAAAACGCGGTAGTAGCCCCAGGCCGTCAGCTTTTTAAAGGCCGTCTCACCTTTGCGCTTGGCCCGCTTGCCATAGACGATATCATTGCCGGCCTGCCATTTTTCGATCATCTCCGGGATGAGTTCGGGCGGATCCTGCAAATCCGCATCGATAATAACAGCTGCATCGCCCGTGCAATGCGCGATACCCGCGGAAACGGCCGGCTGATGCCCAAAGTTTTTGGCAAACAGCAGCACGCGCACCTGGCTATCCTGCGCCGCCAAATTTTTCAGAATTTCCGGCGTGCGATCCCGGCTGCCATCGTCGATAAAAACAATTTCCTTTTCAAATTCCGGCAATGCCAAATCGCGCAGCCGGGCATACGTCTGTTCAATCACTTCCTGCTCATTAAAGCAGGGGACGATAATCGATATTTTTTTCATTTAGGCTCCTTTTTGGGGGGTGCTTTCTAATATCATGTCGGCGGCGCGCATCGTGCGGCGATGATGGCCGTGCGTTTATTATACCCCAGCGCCCGAAAAAAGACAAACCTTGCACAGATTTTCCCCAAAAACTCTTGATATTTTTCTAAGATATGGCACAATAAGGATATAGAGTTTTTCAAAA
>JAHZHM010000172.1 GCA_019420265.1 Clostridiales bacterium | reverse complement strand
TCCAGCACTTCCAGCATGGCCGATGCCGGATCGCCGCGGTAGTCGCTGCTCAGCTTATCCATTTCATCCAGCAAAAATACGGGATTCATGCTTCCGGCCTGCTTGATGCCAGAGGCAATGCGCCCAGGCAGCGCACCGATGTATGTGCGCCGGTGCCCGCGAATCTCGGATTCGTCTTTCATGCCGCCCAGCGACATGCGCACAAACTTTCGATTCAGCGCATTGGCAACCGAACGGGCAATGGAAGTTTTTCCAACCCCCGGCGGCCCCACAAAACAGAGGATCGGACCTTTCATATCTTTTTTGAGCGTCAGAACCGAAAGATATTCCAAAATTCGCTCTTTGACCTTTTTCATGCCATAGTGCTCCTGATCCAGCACTTTCTGGGCATGTGGCAAATCTAAAATATCCTCTGTATATTTCCCAAACGGCATGGAGACAATCCATTCCAGATACGTCTTGATCACATGATAGTCCGGCGATTGCTGGCTGAGCCTCGAAAGCCTGGAAACTTCTTTTAGGAGCTTCTCCCGCTCCTCTTCCGCCAAGGGCATTTCGCGAATCACTTCCCGGAAGCGCTGTAGCTCGGCAGCATCCTCTTCATCCTCGCCCAGGGATTTTTGGATGGTGCGAATCTGCTCGCGCAGATAGCTCTCCTTTTGGAGTTTTTCGAGTTGTTGCTTGGTTTTCTCAGAGATCTCATATTCGATTCCTGCAATCTGAATCTCCCTTTGCGCGATGGAAAGGACTTTTTCCATGCGCTCCAAGACATCCAGAGTCTCCAGCAATTCCTGCTTTTCCTCCAGCTCCTTGAGCATATTGAATGCGATGGTATCCGCCAGCCGTTCCGGCTCACGGATTTCCTGCAAAACCCGCAGTGTCTCCGTCGGGATTTGGCCGGAAATAGAGGCATAATTGCGGCAGTTTTCCAAAAGAAGGCGCATATAGGCGATGCTTCTCTCGCCGCGCTCCAAAAACTGCTCTACCGGGAGAATGCGCGCTTCAAGGCTTTCCTGCCCTTTTTCCAGCCCGATGAGCCTGGCTCGATATTGCCCTTCCACCAGCACGCGCGCCGTCTGATTCTGCAAACGCACCACCTGCCGCACTTTCGCGACGACGCCAATCTCATAGAGATCCTTCTGTTCTGGCTCCTCCAAATGCGCATCTTTTTGTGTTACCAAAAAAATCTCCCCGGTCCCTTCTGCCGCAGCATAGGCCGCCGCAAGCGAAGAAGCCCGCCCAACCTCGAAGCTGAGCACCGTATATGGAAACGCCACAAGCCCTCGAAGCGGCACGGCCGGCAGCGAAATCAAATCCTGATTCATGTAGTATCACCTTTCTATCTGGCGTGATGATCCCAAACACACCATTGTGCTTGTTTTTATTATAATATAAATTCGCCTTTCGCACAACTTCTCAGCATCTCCCCCGCTCGCTTTCCAACCAAAAAAGGAATACTCCAAAAATGAGTATCCCTTCTCTATGCTGGCCTATGTAATAGAAAGCATATTATAGAGCTTGAGCAGCCGAATATCCTCTTTTGAAATTTTGAGTTTTTGCAATAGCTGCTCATCTTCCTTTTGCCGCTCCTTGCAGAGCAGCATTTTTGTCGCAATGGGCATCATTGGCCTGGAAGAAAAGCCGTTAAATAGCCCCCACTTGCTGTCCGAATCCAAATAGGAGGCCAGAATTTGTAGGCTTGCCCGTTCCATGGGAGTATCTTGGTTAGTTAAGATGAGATTCGTCAGCGCATCATAATGCTCCATCCTTCCCCAATAGGTATTTTCGCAATCCTGATATGCCTCAAAACGCCTAAAATTCATATACATCGCAACCCGGCTGCTTCTTTGTTCCGTCTGCGACAACACATCGAACACACAGCGAATCAACCGGTTGCTTCTGCCATCAAATAGATATCCGTAAAACTGTGAGCGCCCATGAAAAAAGGCCGGGCAATTCCCTGTGGTCAGCAGCTCCGATTCTGCTTCGCGATGAAATAAAAGCTGCTCCACATGAATTTGCAGCGCGGCAGCAATCTCATAGAGCGTCTCGATATCCACTGCAATTTCCCCTTTTTCATATTTTGAGATAGTGGATTGGCTTTTGCAGACCATCTGCGCCAGTTCTGCCAGCGTCAGCTTTCGCATTCTGCGAAAATTGCGTATCTTTTTGCCAATCTCTATCGTCAGCTCTGTCATTTTGCTGCCTGCCTTTCATAAGACTCCAATTTTATTTGCTTTTTGCCCTTTTTCTCAAGTTTTATATTATTTTACCACAGAAATGCCTGCTTCTCGATCCGGGCGCATAAAAAAACCAAAAAATCCACTCACACGAAACTTTTCCTCCCAGCACACTTCTTTATAATCAAGCCAAAATCAAGTGGCTGAGCCAAGGAAAAGGAGCATAATACATGTATCATTTTGATGAGATTATCGATCGGCAAAACACCAATGCCATGAGCACAGACGGATTCCGCGATTATATCTTTCATGCCGACGAGACCATGCAGTTCCCCTATCGGGATGAAGAATTCATCCGCATGTGGGTCGCGGATATGGAATTTGCCACGCCGGATGTCGTTATCGATGCCATGCGCGCCCGCTTAGATAAGCGGATTTTCGGCTATACCAGAATTTTCTCCAGTGATTATTATAATGCTTTTTCCGGTTGGTGCAAAAGGCGCTATGATTGGAGCTTCGAGAAAAAAGAATTGCTAATGTCCAACGGCATCATTCCCGCTCTCTACGAATTGGTTGGGCATATTTGCAAGCCCGATGAAAAGGTGCTATTCCTCGCGCCATCCTATGCCTATTTCAAGTATGCCGCAGATTTTAACGACAGAGGGTATGTCTGTTCGGATTTAAAAGAGGAAAACGGGCACTACTCCATCGATTTTGAAGATCTAGAACAAAAGGCTGCCGATGAAAAAACAACTCTTTTCATTCTCTGCAATCCGCATAACCCAACTGGCCGCGTCTGGCAGGAAGAAGAGCTAAAAAAGCTTGCGGAAATCATCGAGAAGCATCATCTTTGGGTCATTTCCGATGAAATACACTGCGACCTCACGCGCCTGGGCAAACAGCACTTGCCTCTTGGAAAAATCATGCCGGATTATCAGCGCCTTATCACCTGTATGGCGCCCAGCAAAACCTTCAACCTGGCGGGGCTTATGATCTCCAATGTCCTGATTCGAGACGATGCGTTGCGCTCAGTTTGGCTTAATCGCCACTATAACTTCGATAACCCGCTCAGCATCGCAGCCGCCCAGGCAGCCTACGAAAAAGGAGAGGATTGGCTGAACGCACTGCGCGCCTACCTGGATCAAAACTTCCTCTTCACGCAGGAATACCTCCGCTCGCATCTGCCCAAAGCCGGGTTTCAGATCGCCGAGGCTTCCTATCTGGCCTGGGTGAACCTCAGCGCCTATTTTGAAAAAGACGTAGACCTTCCGCTGTTTTTCGCCAATGAGGCTGGCGTTCTATTGGAAGGCGGGGATATGTTCGTCGAAAATTCAGACTGCTTTATCCGCTTAAATCTTGCCTGCCCCCGCTCTATTTTAGAGGAAGGGCTCAGGAGAATCTGCGAGGCAGTCAATGCCCACGCCCAGCGCTAAGCCTGCCCGGCCAATTCCCGCACCACCTGCGATGCCAGCATAAGCCCAGCCGCTCCCGGCACAAAAACCGCGCTGGCTGGAACGCGCTTGCTCCCCGTCTGCTCCTCCAAGGGCAAGGGAGTGCGCGGCAGTTCCTTTGAATAAACCACTTTCACATCCGTTATCCCGCGCGCCCGGAGCTCCCTTCGCATGACGCGCGCCAATGGGCAGACGGATGTTTTTTCTAGCTCTGCAACTTCAAGCTGCCCCGAATCCAGCTTATTTCCCGTCCCCATACAGCTGATCACCGGCGTCTTTGCCTGCTTTGCGCGCAAAATGATCTCTATTTTTGCCGACACCGTGTCTACGGCATCGATCACATAATCGTACTGGGAAAAATCGAACTGCTCCGCTGTTTCTGGCAGAAAAAAACAGCGATGCGTCTGCACCTGGCAAAAAGGCGCGATAGAGGCAATGCGCTGCCGCATCACATCCACTTTTTCTTTGCCTATCTCCTCCTGCGTCGCGATAATCTGCCTATTTAAATTGCTCAGACTAACCACATCGTGGTCGACGAGCGTCAGCGCGCCAACGCCGCTGCGGGCCAGCGCCTCCGCGGCATATCCGCCAACTCCCCCGATGCCAAAAACAGCAACATGCGCCCTTCTAAGCCGCTCCATCGCCGCTTTTCCCAGCAGCATTTCCGTCCGGATGAGCCTTTCGCGCTCTATTTGCTCCTGATTCATCTTTCCCTCACTTGTGTCTTTTTCTCCAGTATAATTGCAGCCTCCCGCGCTCGTCAAGCACAGGCGAATAACCGCCCATCGTGCGGCATATCCATGAACGCAAAAAACTTTGCCTATATTTTGAAAGAATACTGGCAAATATCAGGAGGGATGATAAAATAGAAGCATATCAAGACGTTTTTGGAGGCCTAAGCATGACGCTCGAATCCATTATGAATTATAATATCGGCAATTTTACCGCTGGCAAATTTCTTTCCGCTCTGCTGGTGCTGCTCATTTGCCTTATCTGCACAAAAATCCTCCTCAAGATCGTTTCGCGTCTCATCGATCGGCTCAAGTTTGAAAAGAGCATGCACACATTTCTCAAATCCATTCTCAAAATATTGCTCTATACGCTTTCCGCTATTCTCACAGCCAGCAGCCTTGGCATCAATGTCAGCGCCTTTGTGGCCCTGCTCAGCGTTGCTGGCTTGGCCGTTTCCCTGGCGATTCAGGGGCTGCTCTCCAATCTGGCCAATGGCCTGAC
>JAHZHM010000171.1 GCA_019420265.1 Clostridiales bacterium | reverse complement strand
TTTCAATCAACCTGCATGGGTATACTGTGGAAGAGGCGATCCTGGAAGTGGATCGCTATCTGGACGACGCCTTTCTGGCCGGCCTCACCGAAGTTTCCATCATCCATGGAAAGGGGACGGGCGCGCTGCGCAGCGGTGTGCAGAACTTTTTGCGGCGGCATCCGCATGCGGCGGAATTTCGGCTGGGGAAATTTGGCGAAGGCGAGGATGGCGTGACGATTGTTACGCTAAAATGACGCAGTTGGAAGTTATTTCAGCTTTGCGTTACACTCTGTTCATAAATGGAGGCTATAATGAGGATAGCGGCGAGCGCATGCCTGGCAGGAAGGGCATGCCGATATGACGGCAAGGCGAAGCCCAGCGCGGAAATCGCCCGGCGCCTGGCAGCAGGGGAGGAGATTTTGCTCATCTGCCCCGAATGCCTGGGCGGGCTGGAAATTCCTAGAGAGCCATCTGAACTGACTGGGACGGGCAAGGCGGTGCTGCAAGGGCAGGCGCGCGTGGTTGGCCGGGATGGCGCGGATCGCACGGCGCAGTTTCTCGCCGGAGCGCAGCAGGCGCTGGCCCAGCTAAAAGAAGCAGGGATCAAAAAAGTCTATCTGAAAAGCAAAAGCCCATCCTGCGGAGTCGGAAAAATTTACGACGGCACCTTTACGGGAACACTGACTGCGGGAAACGGCGTGGCGGCAGAGCTGTTTTTGCAAAATGGGATAGAGGCCGTCTGCATAGACGAATAAAAAGGGGAAAAGAAAATGGCCAAGAACAGGATTTTGGTAATCGACGACGACGAAAACATCAGCAAAGTGATCCGTCTATACCTGGAAAAAGAGGGGATGGAGGCGCTGCTGGCATCCAACGGCAAGGCCGGCCTGGAGGTTTTCTCTAAGGAAAGCCCGGATTTGGTGCTGCTGGATATTATGATGCCCGAGATGGATGGGATTGAAGTGATCAAAGTCATCCGCAAGGAAAGCGCTGTTCCGGTGATCATGCTGACAGCAAAGGGAGATACTTTTGATAAGGTTTTGGCGCTGGAACTGGGCGCGGATGATTATATCGTCAAGCCTTTTGAGCCAAAGGAGCTCATCGCCCGCATTAAGGCCGTCATTCGCAGAAGCGAAAATGCGCCCGAGCAGGAAGACACGATTCGCTATGAGAATATCGAGATCTCTCTTTCCAAATATACCGTAACCTATTGCGGCAAAAAGCTGGAGCTGCCGCCCAAAGAGCTGGAGCTGCTCTATTTTCTGGCTTCCCACCCAAACAAGGTCTTTACGCGCGAACAGCTTTTGCAAAAGGTTTGGGAGTTCGATTTCTATGGGGATTCCAGAACCGTCGATGTGCATATCAAGCGGCTGCGGGAAAAGCTGGGCGAGCAGCCTTCCTGGCAGATTAAGACGGTCTGGGGCGTTGGATATAAATTTGAGGTGCAATAATGTTCCGCACGCGGACGATTTTTGCCAGAGTGGCATGGCTATGCACCTTTGTCTCGGCATTGGGGCTCATACTGGCGAACACGCTGTTTGTCATCCGCATGAAGGAGAGCGGCATTGAGCAGGCTACCCGGGAGCTTGGCGGGTGCGCGGAGAATATCAGCGATATTTTTCAGGAAAACTATACTGCCGGCGATACGGGCGAAGCGCTCTTTGGCGAGCTGTATAAAATGGCGGAATACGAAAAATACGTCATCTGGATTGCGGATTCCTATGGCAATATCATCTTCCGGCTGACGGGAGATGAGCAGTCTGAGGAATATGAGGCATATTTCACCAGGGGCATGGCGGTGCTGGCGGAGGCGCTTTCTCAGGGGAAAATGAGCTACACCGTGCAGGATGGGCAGGGGCTTTTCGCCGAACCGATCGTGACGCTGGGCAGCCCGATTCTCGTTTCGGGGCAGCGGGTTG
>JAHZHM010000170.1 GCA_019420265.1 Clostridiales bacterium | reverse complement strand
GTGGCAGAGGCGGCGGCAGAGCGCGGCGCGCAGGTTACGCTGGTCTCTGGCGCATCGCTTCCCGCGCCAGAGCATGTTCGGGTAATCCCTATCGTCAGCGCGCAGGATATGTATGCGGCGTGCATGCAGGTGCTGACCGAGGTGGATTTGGTCGTAAAAGCGGCGGCGGTCGCGGATTATACGCCTAGGCATAAGCTTTCGGGAAAGATGAAAAAGGGCGAGGATTTCGCGCTGGAGTTGGTGCGCACGCCGGATATTTTAAAGGCGATCGGGCAGCAAAAGCAAAATCAGGTGCTGGTGGGGTTTGCAGCGGAAGCGGCAGATTTGGAAAAAAACGCGCTGGCAAAGATAAAGAACAAAAATTTGGATCTTATTGCGGCCAACGATATCTCCAGGAGCGATATTGGCTTTGGGAGCGAGAATAACGCGATGACGCTGTATTTTGCAGATGGCAGCCGGAAGGAATTGCCGTTGGCGCCCAAAAAGGAGATCGCAGATCTCATTTTATCCGAAGCAATGGCGCTCATACAAAAGCGGCCTTAGAGAAAAGCGGCCAGAGAAACCCTCTGGCGCTTTTTTATTTGAGAAAAAAGCGGGCGCTATGCTATAATGAAGCTATGGAAAAGCGATATGTGGAAGTGATTGTAGATATTGCGCATAGCAGTGTCGATAAAATATTTGATTATGAGCTGCCGGAGGAGATGAAGGTGCAGGCCGGCAGCCGAGTTTTCGTGCCGTTTGGCAGAACGCAGGTTGAAGGTGTCGTGCTGGCCGTCAAGCCCGAGACGGCGCTGAGCCCGGAAAAGATCAAGGCAGTGCAGCGCGTCATCGATGAACAGCCAATTATCACGCAGAAACAGATTTTGCTGGCCAAATATATGTGCGCCAAATACCACGCGGCGATGGCCTTCTGCCTGCGGCTGATGTTCCCGGCAAAGCTGCGGGGCGAGCGGATTCGCCCAAAGCTCATCCGGGTTGCCGAAGTGGTAAACCAGGAAAAACTGGCGGAAGAAGAGAAAAAATGCTATACAAAAGAGGGCGTCGTTCGGGCCAAGAACAGGCTCAAAACCATTTGCCAGCTGAAAACAGGGGGCAAGATGCCGACGGCGCTGCTGGATGCGCCATCTGTCCGCTATTTGCGGGATAGCGGCGCGATTGAAATTCGAGAGGAGCAGGAATATCGGGAGCCTTATGCGAAGATAGCGGCAGAAGAAAAGCGAATCGAGCTTAGTGCGGAGCAGAAAAGCGCGGCAGAGCAGATTAACCGCGCGGTGGAGCTGGGTGAAAAGCAGGTATTTCTGCTGCATGGCGTAACCGGGAGCGGCAAGACGGAGGTCTATATCGCCTGCGTGCGCCGGACGCTGGAGCTGGGAAAGTCGGCCA
>JAHZHM010000017.1 GCA_019420265.1 Clostridiales bacterium | reverse complement strand
CGCCCGAGAGCTGATGCGGATAGGCAAAATAGCAAGCCTCTTCCAGCCTGACCAGCTCCAGCAGCCGCAGGGCGCGCTCCCGGGCCTCCCGTTTGCTCACTTTTTCATGCACCAAAATGGCCTCGGCAATCTGCGCGCCGATGGGAAAAGAGGGGCTCAGCGCCAGGTGCGGCTCCTGGAAGAGGTAGGCCATTTTCTTGCCCCGGATTTGGCGCATTTCTTTTTCCGAAAGGCCGAGCAGCTCCTGCCCTTCCAGCCGGATGCTGCCTTCCGGGCGGGAGCCTCCCGCGCAAAGGCGCATGAGGTTGCGGCAGAGCACGGTTTTTCCGCAGCCCGACTGCCCAACGATGGCCAGCGTCTCCCCCGGCTGTACGCGCAGAAAGACGCCATCCACCGCCGCAAACGGCCCGGACGGAGTTTCAAAGCTGACTTTGAGATTTTCTACTTCCAGCAGTGCCATACCTCTCCTTTCTATACCCGAATGGTGGGACAGAAAAACCTGCCAGTCCTGCACGCGACGTTGCCAGTCAGTTTGTTAGAGAGCACATGCTCACACATTATGTACGCACGAACTGCCTCCGCATGCCATGTGCAGCACCTTCTGCGGAGGGCACACCCGAATAGCAGGACGGCGAAACCTGTCAGTTCCACACGCGGTGCTGACAATCGGTTTGCCAGAGAGCAAATACTCTCCCATGCTGCACCCGAAGGGTGGGAATGCAGAGCCTGTCAGTTCTGCATACGAAGTTGACAGCCCGCTTGCCAGCAGGCACATGCTCGCACAGGACGTGCGCACTGGGTGATGCTGGCGGCTGAATTGGCAGAAGGCAAATGCTCTCTCATCATCCCACCCGCCCCACACTTACTATATATAACGATAGTAATGGGGGTATGGGGCTTTGCCCCATGATGAAGAGCGGCCCTTGACCTTTTGCACCCGAATGATGGGATGGTGAAACCTGTCAATCCTGCACGCGCCGCTGGCAATCGATTTGCCAGCAGGCACATGCTCTCCCGCGTCGTGCTTGCCAAAGGGCAAGGACTTGGCCAACATAAGGCCGCACGCCATAGCCCAAGGATACATTTCTATATTTATATAGTAGGAAAACGCGGAACTGGCAGGTTTAGCCGTTTCGCCGCTTCCGGACAAAAGGCCGCGCTTATCTTTTCTCCCGCATTTTAGTCCAAAAGTTTTTGGGGTGTTAGGGGCTTTTTTCAAAAAGCCCCTAAGCCCTTGACCTTTGCCCTTCTCCCTAACCGAGCTCCCACTCGGCGACATTCCAGAAAATGCCCACGCCGTGGTGCCCCAGCACGGTATCCTGGGAGATGCCCTTTAGATTTGGCGAGGCGACGTAGATCGCGTCCACATAAGCCAGGAAAGTGTATGGCGGGTTTTCGGCCAGCGCATCCTGGAAGGCCGCGTACAGCCGCAGGCGCTCGACCCCGTCGTCTGTCTCCCGGGCCTGGCGGAGCAGCTCGTCCACCTGGGCATCCGAATAGCCGCTGTAGTTGGCGCCTTTGTCCGTCCCGAAGACTTTATAGGTGTGATCGTCTGGGTCAAACGGGCTGCCCCAGCCGATGAGATAGGCTTCCTGCCCCGCCCAATCCACCTGGGCGTCCACCTGCACGCGCACATCTGCGCCAATCTCCCGCAGTTGCTGGGCGCAGAGATTGCTCATATCGATGCGCACCTGGTCGCCCTGGCCGTTGTGGATGACAAACGCCAGCTTCTCGCCATCCTTCTGGTAGAAACCATCCTCGCCGCGGCTCCAGCCGGCCTGCTCCAATAGCTGCATGGCCTTTTGCGGGTCGTAGGCAAATTTTTCCATATCCGGGTTGTTATACGGCCCCTTTTGCAGCGGGGAATAGGCAACCTGGCCGCTGCCCCGGAGCACCGCATCCACGATGGCCTGGCGGTCTACCGCATAGCCGAGAATGGCCGGAAGCTCGGGGTGTTTGCCGAAAAATTGGCTGTTGAAATTATACAAAATGCCGCGGTAGTCTGCGGTCTGCATATCGTAGAGCGCGTAATCCTCGCTATCCCGGAACAGCGCGGCATCCTCGGGCGTAACCTGCGCCAGGCTCAGCTCGCCGCTCTGCAGCTGCAAGGCCCGGGCCCGGGAATCCTCCACAATTTTGAAGATAATCGTCTCGATTTTGGGCGCGCCCCGGTGATACTGCTCGTTCCGCTTCAGCGTGATGCTCTGCCCCGCATCCCAGCTTTCCAGCCGATACGGCCCGGCGCCCACGGGGTTTTGGTTGAAAGCATCCGTGGCCAGGTCTTTTCCCTCCAGCAGGTGCGCGGGCAGAATGCCCATGGTGAGGTAGTCCAGCATGGCGACGTTGGGCGCGGAAAGCTGGATTTGCAGCGTGAAATCATCCGGCGCGGAAATGGCGGTGATATCCTCGTAGTTGGAGGCGTTTTCCGAGGCGTTGGCCGGATCCATGATGGCCTCCAGCGTGAACTGGACGTCCTTTGCCGTCAGCTGGACGCCGTCGTGAAAATAGACATCGCGGCGCAGATGGAAGGTGTAGGTATTGGTGCGCTCGTCGAACTCCCACTTCTCGGCCACATCCGGGATCACCCGGTTTCCTGCGTCGTGCGCCGTCAGCCCGGCGAAGAGCAGCAGGTTGATTTCCCCGTGCTCATACAGCGCGGGGTTGATGGCCGTGTAATCGCCGCTGCCGTAGACCAGAACATCGGCGGGCTCGTTTTGCTTTTGCCCGCAGGCCGCCAGGCCAAAGGCCAGCAATGCGGCGAGCACGAGGGCGAGTAATCTTTTCATATCTATTTCCTTTCTTTTATCTAGGTTACATAGCCGGGCGGCGCAGTGCCTCCGCGACCCGCAGAAAGCTGAGCAGGCAGAGCACCAGCACTGCCCCGGGAATCAGAATCATCCACCACTGCCCTGTGAGCAGTGCGCGCTGGGAGGCCTCGAGCAGGCTGCCCCAGGAGACCGCCTCCACCGGCAGGCCGATGCCCAGAAAGCTCAGCGTGGCCTCTAATCCGATGGCCCCACCAATGCCGCTCACCACCTGAAAGGCGATGGAGGAGAAAAAGGCCGGGGCGAAATGCCGGAAGAGCAGGTAGAAAAACCCGCCGCCCATGCTCCGGGCGGCCAGGATATACTCCCGCTCCCGCAGGCCGCGCACCTCACTGCGCACGATTTTGGCGATTTCCATCCAGCTCGTCCCGCCGATAACTAGGCAGAGCGTCCAGATGCTGGCCTGCCCCAGGGCCGCTTGCAGCAGGATGGCCAGCAAAATGCCGGGCAGGCTGAGCAGCAGTTCGGCGCCCCGCAGCAGCAAATCCTCCAGCCAGGCCGGGCAGAGGGCCGCCAGGCATCCATACAGGCTGCCGATGGCCGCGGAGATGGCCGCCGCCCCCAGACCGATGCAGAGCGAAGTGCGCCCGCCATGCAGCAGCATGGCCAGCACATCCCGGCCCAGGGCATCCGTCCCCAAAAGATGCGCGGCGCTCGGGCTCTGGGCCGCCGCGGCGGCATCCATATACCCGGCCTCGCCCGGGGCCAGCACATCTGCCAGCAGGCAGAGCAGGGCCAGCGCCGCCAGGAAAACCAGGGCGGGCCAGGGCAGTTTGCGGCGGGGCGCGGCGGGGCGGGGGCGTTTTTGCAAATAAAAACACCATTTAGCCATGCCGCGCCCCCTCTCTCCTTCGGCGCGGGTCTGCCCAGGCCGAGAGGCACTCCGCCGCCAGACTGCAAAGCACGACCAGCGCGCCCGTCAGCACGCAGAGCACCAGCAGGAGGTTATAATCGTGATACTGGGCGGCCTCGAAACACAGCGCCCCAAGGCCGGGGTAGGAAAACACCTTTTCCACGACATACGCCCCGCCCACCAGATGCGGGATGGCCAGGGCGACCATGGACAGCAGCACGGGCAGGATGCTCCGCAGGCAGTGCCGGTACAAAATGCGGCGGCGCGGGACGCCCTTTGCCCGCAGAAACAGGACGTATTCGCTCTCCAGCTCGCTCAGCAGGCAGCTGCGCACGAGATAGGCGTAGTGCCAAAAATGCCCCAGGGCGATGGTGAGCGCGGGCAGCACCAGATGCCGCAGGCGCCCCAGGGCAGAGCCTGCCGCCCCGACGGGATAGGCCCCGCTGCTGGGCAGCAGCCCCAACTGCACGCTGAACACGGCGATGAGCAGCAGTGCCAGGAAAAACACCGGAATACACGAGAGCGCCGCGCCCAGCCGGCAGAGCAGGCGGTCTGCAAAGCTTCCGGCATGGGAGGCGCAATAGATGCCCAGGGGAATGGCCAGGGCGAAAGTCAGCAAAAAAGAGGCGCTGCCCAGCACCAGCGTATTCTGCCAGCGCCCGCCCACCACAGTCAGCACGTCTTGCTTATATTGAAAGGAGATGCCGAAATCCCCCGAGAGCGCGTTTTTTGCCCAGATGACAAACTGCGCCGCCAGAGGCTGGTCCAGCCCCAGTTTTTGCTCGGCCGCCGCCCGGGCAGACGGGCTCATGCGCTCCACACTCTGGCCGTAGTAGGCGCGGAGTGGGTCGCCCGGGGCCAGGCGGGAGAGGAAAAACACCAAGACGACCAGCAGCAAAAACAGCAGCAGCATCTGCGCGGCTTTGGCCGCAAGTGTTCGGATTCGCATGGCGTTTTCTCCTTTCTTTGAGGTGCGGGAAGGGCAAGGGCTGGTCTTAGTCATGGGGCAAAGCCCCATACCCCTATGATTATAGTTATATATAGTGGGAAAGCGCGGGGCTGGCAGGCTCTGCATTCCCACCATTCGGGTGCAAAAGGTCAATGGCCGCTCTTAGTCATGGGGCAAAGCCCCATACCCCATTACTATAGTTATATGTAGTAGAAAAGTGTGGGGTAGGCGGGGCGATGGGAGAGCATTTGCGCCGGAAGGGCTATCTTTGCCATGGGGGCAAGCCCCCATACCCCATTACTATAGTTATGTATAGTAGGAAAGCGCGGGGCGGGCAGGCACCGGGAGAGCATTTGCCCTCTGCCAATTCAGCCGCCAGCTTCGCCCGGTGCGCACATCCCGTGCGAGCATGTGCCCGCTGGCAAACCGATTGCCAACGGCGTGTGCGGAGCTGACAGCTTCTACCGTTCCGTTATTCGGGTGTGGTATGCCCTCCGCAGGAGCGGCCAGCACAAAATATGCGAGCATGTGCTCCCTGACAGGATGACCGTCAGCATCGCGTGCGACTCTGACAGATTCCACTGCCCCCCATTCGGGTGTAAAAAAAGCATTTCCCCGCGAAATGCTTTCGCAGAAAAATGCCTTCTTGACATAGTTATAGATAAAAATAGTGCACCCCAGCACCAGCCGGTTAGCTTTTGCTCCTGGATGGCTCTTCCTGAGCCGTTTACCCCGCTATTATAGCAAAACTGGACGAGTGCGTCAAGGTTTGACAAGCCCACCTTTGGCCACTATAATAAAAGTAACCAGTATCAGGAAGATACGTTTTGCCAGGAAGGCTGCGCCGGGGGCGCTCGTTTTCGTGGCTTTTTTTGTCATCAGCAAAAACAAAGGAGAGAGCATGACGCTGGAGGAATTTTTCAGGGAAAACCCCAAAGCCGCCATCGCCTTTTCGGGCGGAGTGGATTCGGCCTACCTGCTTTACGCGGCAATGCAGTGCGGCGCGGATGTTCGTGCGTATTACGTCAAGACGCAGTTCCAGCCGGCCTTCGAGCTGGCGGATGCGCAGCGGCTGGCCCGGGAGCTTGGCGCACCCATGACGGTTTTGCAGCAGGACGCGCTGGCGAGCGAGGCCGTGGCACAAAACCCGGCGGACCGCTGCTACTACTGCAAGCAGGGCATTTTTAACGGTATCCTGCAGGCCGCCGCGGCAGACGGCTACACGCTGGTTCTGGACGGCACCAACGCCTCGGACGACGCCGGCGACCGCCCGGGCATGCGGGCACTGCGCGAGCTTTGTGTGCGCTCACCCCTGCGGGAATGCGGCCTGACCAAGAGCGAAATCCGCGCGCGCTCCAAAGCTGCCGGGCTATTCACCTGGCAAAAGCCGGCTTATGCCTGCCTGGCCACCCGTATCCCCACTGGCCAGCCCATCACGGCCGAGCTTTTGAGCAAAATCGAGCGGGCCGAGGATTTTCTCTTTTTCCTCGGGTTTACGGATTTTCGCGTGCGCATTTTATCCGGCTGTGCGCGGCTGCAGCTGCCCGCAGATCAGATGAATCGGGCGATGGAGCTGCGCTGCACCATTCTGGGCGAGCTGGGGGCGCTGTTTGACGGCATTGTGCTGGATCTGAAGGCGCGGTAGGGCGAAGGGCAAGGGCTGTTTTTAAACATGGGGCAAAGCCCCATACCCCTATGATTATAGTTATATATAGTAGGAAAACGCGGGCAAGCGGGGTTAACCGTTCTGCTAGTCGGGTGCGAAAGGTCAGGGGCCGTCTTCATCATGGGGTTTCACCCCATACCCCTTCACTAGAGCAATAGGGAAGTGTAAAAAGAGAGAATGTGCGGCGGGCAGAGAATGTGCGAGCTTGTACTCTCTGACAAAATGGATAGCGGCGGCGCGTGCGGGGACGGCAGGTTTGGCCGTTCCGCCAGTCGAGCGCGAAAGGGCAAGGGCCTATCTTAATCATGGGGTTTCACCCCATACCCCTTTACTAGGGCAATAGGGAAGTGTGAAAAGATAGTCTGTGCGGCGGGCAGAGAATGTGCGGGCTTGCGTTTCCTGGCGAAGGAGCCGCGGGCGACGCGTGCAATGTTGACAGGTTTGGCTGTTCCGCCAGTCGGGCGCGAAAGGGCAAGGGCCGTCTTCATCATTTCCTTCAGCTGGGCCTCGTCATCGGCAAATCCGCCGCCGGTGCCCCCCAGGGTGAAGGCAGGGCGCAGAATGACCGGGTAGCCGATCTCCTTGGCGGCTTTGACGGCCTCCGCCACGGAATAAGTGATCTGGGAAGGCACCACAGGCTCACCGATGGCCTGACACAGCTCCTTGAAGAGCTCCCGGTCCTCGGCTTTTTCGATAGAGTCCACGCTGGTGCCCAGCAGCTCAATTTCGCACTCCTCCAGCACACCCTTTTTCGCCAGCTGGATGGCAAGATTCAGGCCCGTCTGGCCGCCGATGCCGGGAACGATGGCATCCGGCCGCTCA
>JAHZHM010000169.1 GCA_019420265.1 Clostridiales bacterium | reverse complement strand
GCGGAGACCACAGCATCACGTTCCCCATTATGCGCGGCCTTGGCGAGACGAAAAAAGGCAAAGTTGGCATCATCCATATGGATGCGCACTTTGATAACCGCGAAATTTTCGGGGATGATCCGTATGCGCGCTGCTGCCCGCTGCATCGGATTTCCGAGCTGGAGAGCGTCAAGAATACCAGCATCGTGCATTTTGGCATCCGCGGGGCACGCAACGCTCCCCAGGATGGCGCTTATGCCAAGAAGATCGGCGCAAAAGTTGTTACCATCAACGATATCCGCATGGGCGATATGAAAGACTATATGAAGCTCGTCAAAGAGGCCTATGATACGGCGGCGGATGGCACGGATGCCGTTTACGTTACGGTTTGCAGCGATGTTCTGGATATCGCCTATAACCCGGGCGGCCCGCTGGATGGCAATGGCCTGACGACGTTTGAGCTGTTCAACGCGCTCTACTACTTTGCTTGCCGCGGCATTGCAGGGTTTGATGTGGTGGAGGTTTATCCGCCCATGGATCCCAACAACACTTCCTCGCATATCGCTGTGCAGATGATTCTCTACGTTCTGGCAGGGCTTTCCAAAAAGAAAGCGGAGGAAAAATAAGCCATAAGGCCGCTTTTGGTGAAAGGAAACAAATATGAAATTTGCGTTTGCACATAATAATTTCAATGTGCTGAATTTGGAAAAATCCCTGGAGTTTTATGAGAAAGCGCTGGGGCTAAAGGAAGAAAAGCGGCACGAAGCGGCGGATGGCAGCTTTATTATCGTCTATCTGGGCGATGGGCAGACGGGCCATCAGCTGGAGCTCACTTGGCTGAAGGAATGGGAACGCCCATATAATCTTGGGGATAATGAGTTCCATTTGGCGCTTCGCGTAGACGACTATGAAGCTGCGCTGAAAAGGCACAAGGAAATGGGCTGTGTCTGCTTTGAAAACGCAGATATGGGCATTTATTTCATCGAAGATCCGGATGGATACTGGATCGAGATTATCCCGGCAAAATAAAAAGATGCGGAGCATTCTTGCTCCGCATCTTTTATTTTATGCTTTTTTATGCATCAAACAAACTCAGCTGTTTGCCCAGAATTTTTTTGCGGTCGGCGGCGGTATCTGCCTCAAAGAAGGCGGCGGGAAGCTCGGAAAGCAGGGGCGATGGCTCTGCATAGTAGCTGAGATGCAGAGAAGTTTTGGCGCGCGTCATGCCGACATAGAGCAGACGGCGCTCCTCTCCGAGATCGCTATTGCCGATGTTTTGCAGAGGCAGGATGCCTTTGTTTAGCCCGCAGAGAAATACTGCCTCAAACTCTAGGCCCTTTGCTCCGTGCAGGGTGGAGAGGGTAACAGCATCCAAAGGATAGGCGCGGCTGCCGCTGCGCCGAATATCCGCCTCTTGCCCCAAAGTGAGGTTCGAGAGGAAGGAGGGGAGATCTTTATATGCGGATGCGGCGCATAAAAGCCGCTCAAAACAGGCGTTTTTCTCTATGCCTTGTTGTGCGGCCCAATCCTCTAAAAGAGCCTGTGGGGCGGTCCTAGAAAATAGCGGAAGAAAATGCTCCAAAAGCTGGGAAAATTGCAGCAACGCCGAAGAGCTTTCCGCTTGAGCGCGGAGCTCCTGTGCAAGCGCTTCTAGGCAATGGTCGACATCCTGATAGCGCTGCCGAATAAAGGTGATTTGCTCATGAGAGCAGCCGGCGGCTAGGAGGCTGGAGGAGAGCGCCAAAAGGTTTTGCGGCATGCAGAGCAACC
>JAHZHM010000168.1 GCA_019420265.1 Clostridiales bacterium | reverse complement strand
GCGTAATCGACAGCTAGTGTCTCCCGGATGACATTGACCTTAATCTGCCCCGGGTAGTCGAGATCCTTTTCGATTTTCTTCACGATGTCTCTCGCCATCAGTGTCGTGCCGACTTCATCCACATCTTCGGGTCTCACGATGATGCGCACTTCTCTGCCAGCCTGCACTGCATAGGATTTCTCTACACCGTTGAAGGAATTTGCAATTTCTTCCAAAGCTTCCAAGCGTTTTACATAATTATCAAGCGATTCTCTTCTCGCACCAGGGCGCGCCGCCGAAACAGCATCCGCTGCCTGCACCAGCACAGCTTCCACCGTTTTCGCCTCCACATCCTGATGATGCGCCGCAATGGCGTTTACAACATCCGCGTTTTCCTTGTATTTTGCCGCCAAATCTGCGCCCAACTGCGCATGAGAACCTTCCATCTCATGGTCCACAGCCTTGCCGATATCATGCAGCAAACCAGCGCGCTTTGCAAGCTTTGCATTCGCGCCAATCTCCTCTGCCATGATGGCCGCAAGATGAGCAACTTCCAAGGAATGTTTGAGCACATTCTGGCCGTAGCTCGTGCGGTAGCGCAGGCGCCCAAGCAGTTTTACCAGCTCCGGATGCAGGGAGTGAATCCCAACATCGAACACCGCCGCATCGCCTGCTTCGCGGATCTGATTATCCACTTCTTTTTTGGCCTTATTGACCATCTCCTCGATGCGCGCAGGATGGATTCTGCCATCGATAATCAGTTTTTCCAGAGCGACTCTGGCAACCTCTCTTCTGACGGGATCAAATCCCGAGAGGATGACAGCCTCCGGCGTATCGTCGATGATCAGATCAATCCCGGTTGCCGTTTCCAGCGCCCGAATGTTTCTGCCTTCTCGGCCAATGATGCGCCCTTTCATCTCATCGTTAGGCAGCGCGACAACAGAAATTGTCGTCTCTGCAACGTGATCTGCCGCGCATCTTTGAATTGCCAGCGAAAGAATATTTCTCGCCTTTTTTTCAGCCTCATCCTTTGCTTTCAATTCAATGTCTCGGAGCATCACAGCCATATCGTGGCGCGCCTCGCTCTCCACTTTCTCCAGCAACCGGCCTTTTGCCTGATCGGAAGTGAGATCCGCAATGCGCTCCAACTGCTCAATTTGCTGATCGCGCAGTTTGGAAATATCCTCTTTTGTTTTGGATATATCCTTTAATTTGCGATCCAGCTGCTGCTCTTTTTGCTCCACAGCATCGTTCTTTTTGTCTAGGCTCTCTTCTCTTTGAAGAAGCCTGCGCTCGAGTTTCGCTTGTTCGTTTCGCCGTTCTTTGGTTTCTTTGTCAAATTCGTTTCTTAGTTTATGGACCTCTTCTTTCGCTTCTAAAACCGTCTCTTTGCGAATTGCCTCTGCCTTTTTCTGAGCATCTTCAATCAGCTTGACAACAGTTTCTTCGGCACGACCTATCTTCTTCTCGGCGATGTTTTTGCGATATACATAGCCCGCTGCCAAACCAGCCAGCAGAGCAACAACGCCGATTATGATAGCCCAGATGTAACCGTCCACTGTAAGCCTTCGCACCTCCTATATCTTGCGCGCCGCAAGTTAATCTTGATGTTTATTGCACATCTCCTTGTTATAGATGATACCATTGATTTGTACATAAACTATTAATAATTGTAAAACGGATATACATTTTTGTCAATCGCCAATGCCGTTAGCTCATCCCGGCCAAATAGCCCGTCGAAAAGGCGATTTGCAGGTTAAACCCGCCTGTATAAGCATCCAAATCCAGAAGCTCGCCGGCAAAAAATAATCCAGAAATTTTTCTGCTTTCCATTGTAGATGGGTTCACTTCCCGAATCCACACGCCGCCCCGCGTAATAATCGCCTCATGAATGCTGCGGACTCCCGAGATTTTGATAGGAAGCGCTTTGGTGATCTGCACCAGTTCTCCTCTCTGCGCTTTGCTCACTTCGCCCACCGGGGTCTCGCCGCTCAGCTCAATTTTTTTCAGTATTTCTATACCGAGTGCTTTTGGGAAAAGCTTTGGCATCGCATTTTTCAGCTGCTTGCCTTTCAATTCCTCAAAATCTCGCAAAATACGGCGATCCAACTGCTCTGTGCTCAGCGCGGGTTTTAAATCGAGCTCTATTTTCGTATCCGCAAAACAGTAATCGCCGATATGCGCGCTGGCCGAAAGCACCAATGGGCCGGATACACCAAAATGAGTAAAAAGCATCTCACCTTGCTCACAGTAGCGCCGCTTTTTCCCTTCCATCAAGGCCAGCGACACATTTTTCAACGCCAGCCCCTGCAGCTGCTTGCAGATAGGATCCGGCGAAACCAGCGGAATCAGGGATGGATGAATCTGTTCTATAGTATGCCCCAGCTTTTGAGCCATTTCATGCCCTTCTCCCGTGCTTCCCGTCAACGGATAGGAATATCCCCCCGTTGCCAAAATCACCTTGTCAAAGGGCATTTTATCGCCATTCACAATAAGCCCTGCGATTTTCCCATCCCTAGCCAGAATTTTTTCAACATGTGCATGCAAACGAATTGTTACACCGGCGCTTCTCAGCATGCGCTCCAGCGTTTTTATCACATCGCTGGATTTATCCGAAGCAGGAAACACTCTCCCGCCCCGCTCCTCTTTGAGCTTTAGCCCATTTTTCTCCAGCACGGCCATGAGATCTTGATTGGTGAACTGATAAAACGCGCTATAGAGGAATTTTGCATTTCTACAAACACTCGAAAAAAAACTCTCAATTTCAGCGGAATTGGTCAGGTTGCACCGCCCCTTCCCTGTGATAAAGAGCTTTTTTCCGAGTTTTTCATTTTTCTCAAATAGCCAAACTTCGTGACTGCGCGCAGCGGCATAAGCCGCCATCATGCCCGCCGGACCACCGCCAACGACAGCAACTCTCACATCTTTCCCTCGCCTTCTGTGCGGTGCACGAAATCGTAATCATGCTTGGCATAGGTGTTGTTTTCCCGCCAAAGCTGCTCCATCATGCTGAAATTTTCCAGCAGCGTCTGCTTTTTCTCCAGACCCGCCATGATAATGATGGCGTTGATGATGGAAAGCGGCGCCACCAGGGAATCCACAAAGGAGTTCATATCGCTTTTAGTCAGAATGCAGCGATCAGCCAGCTCATAGAGCGGCGAGATGCGGTTATCCGTGATCGTTACAATCTTCGCGTGGCGACTGCGTGCGAACTGAAGCCCCTTCACCGTCTGCGTGGAATACCGCGGGAAGCCGAGGCCGATGACCACATCTTCACTCGTCACATGCAGAAGCTGAGAATAGATGTCCGATGTGCCCAGCGTGATCAACTGCGGATTCTCGAAAATATAGCTGAGATAGTACGTCAAAAACTGGGCCAGCGGCGCGCTGCTGCGGAACCCGATGACATAGATTTTTCTTGCATGCACCAGATAGCGGACGACATCCTTAATGCTCTCAATATCAAGCTCTTCCCGGGTTGCCTTCAGGTTGATAATCTCCATTTTCAGCACAGTATCGATGATTTTATCCGCAGGCAGCCCTTCCATAAAATTCAGGCGCTGCACTGTTGTGAGCTTGTTTTTGATGATCTCCTGCAAGTGTTTCTGCAGCTTAGGGTAACCCGTATACCCCAGCGCATAGGCAAAGCGGACAACCGTCGATTCGCTGACACCGACTTTTCTGCCTAGTGCCCCCGCCGTCATGAAAGCGGCCTTATCATAGTTATCGCGGATGTAGGCGGCAATCGCCTTTTGCCCTTTGCTAAAAGATTGATATTCCTCTTCAATGCGGTGCAATAAATCAAAATCCGTGTTTTCCATATTCCACTTCCAAAAATAATAATAGGGCGAGTTTCACCCGCCCTATTATATCAAACCTTTTGCAAAAATGCAATTTGAAATTCCCAAATTTGCATTTTATTCTATCATGTTTTCCACACTTTTGATTTTTTCCATGCTGCCGTAATCCGTATAGTCATACAAAAGCGGCGAGATGGAAATGTTGCCCTGGCGAATCTCGTAGTCGTCATCTCCCGGGCCATCGTTTTCGCGATAAGTGCCGTCAACACGGTATTCCGTGGTGTTTTCATCCACCACCTGCACCACGTTATAACCCGAGAACCAGTTGGTGCGGCTGATTTTCGTAACGACCACTTTTTTGGGCGTCACTTCGTTCAGATTGGGGAAGTTGACGTTGAGAACCGTGCGCTGGGGAATATCCAGCTCTGCCATCTTATCGATGAGTTTTGCAGCGAATTTGGCTGCATATTCAAAACCTCTGGGCTCAAAGCAAACATGAGAAAGCGCAATCGCCCGCACGCCATGCTCAGTCGCCTGAACTGCCGCGCCCAGCGTGCCCGACCAATGGATGTTCACGCCCAAGTTCGGCCCTTTATTGATGCCCGAAACGCAGAGATCGGGCATATCGTCGAACAGCTCGGTCAGCGCAATGCGCGAACAGTCGGCCGGCGTGCCATCCACATAATAAGCAGGGACATCCTCGTAGCCGGGAATGGTCGTTTTCGTTACCGCAATCGGGCGGTTAAACGTCAAGTGATGCGAGTTGCCGCTGCATTCCCCTTTGGGCGCCACAACCCGAAGCTTGTGCTTATCGTGCAGCTCTGCCACCAGAGCCACCAAGCCCTCTCCGCGAATGCCGTCGTCGTTTACCAGTAGTATTTTCATATATTCCTCCATTCCTGAGGGATATCCCTCTTAATCCCCTTTTCACTCTCAGACTGGATGGATATGGTTTTCACTATCCAGCTTCGAGCCGTCTACCCCATATAATTTCGCTCGGCGATACTCGAAATACTTAGGCGCAACCTGCGGGAACATAGCATAGGAGAGAATATCCTCCTCCTGCTCCATCAGGTCTTTGATCTCCTCACGGTATTTGGGGAGCTCTGGCTCAATATTATCTGCCGGGCGGCAAGTGATCAGCGGCGCATCTCCAATGCACTTTTTGCGCACTTCCTCATTCACCTCTCCGGGCAGCTTGCCATATTCTCCGCGCAGCAGACCCTTGGATTCCTTGGAAACCATCTTGTAGCGCTCTCCCGCGAGGACGTTCATCACCGCCTGCGTGCCCACAATTTGGCTGGTCGGCGTTACCAGTGGCGGATATCCAAAATCTTTGCGCACCCGCGGCACTTCCTCCAAAACCTGGAAGAGTTTATCCTCCGCGCCCGCGTTTTTGAGCTGGCTGATCAGGTTGGAAAGCATACCGCCCGGCACCTGATAGAGCAACGTGTTGATATCCACGCCCAGCACTTTGGGGCTCAAAAAACCGTCATTCTTCAAACGCTGCGCCACCGGCCGCATGAGCTCGGCCGCTTTTGTCAGCTGTGTTAAATCGATTCCCGTATCGTACTCTGTTCCCTGAAGCGTCGCAACCAAAGACTCCGTGCAGGGCTGGGAAGTTCCGTTTGCCAGCGGCGAAAGCGCGCAGTCTACGATATCTGCGCCCGCCTCTATAGCCTTTAAATACGTCATGTCGCCCGTTCCGCTGGTGTTATGCGTATGAATATGCAGCGGCACGCTGATGCGCGCTTTGATGCTTTTTACGAGCTGATAGGCATCATAAGGCAGGAGCAGGTTTGCCATATCCTTGATGCAGATGGATTTTGCGCCCATCTGCTCCAGCTCGCACGCCAGATCCGTGAAATATTCCAGGCTGTGCACCGGGCTGGTGGTATAGGAAATAGCCGCCTCTGCCCAGCCGCCGTATTTATTCGTGGCATCCATCGCCGCTTTAAAGTTGCGCGGGTCGTTGAGTGCGTCGAAAATGCGGATGACATCGATGCCGTTTTCTATCGCCTTTTTGATGAACAGATCCACCATATCATCTGCGTAATGCTTATATCCGAGCAAGTTCTGCCCGCGCAGGAGCATCTGCAGTTTTGTTTTGGGCATAGCTTTTTTGAGCGTTCTCAGCCGTTCCCAGGGATCTTCGTTTAAAAAGCGCAGGCAAGTATCGAATGTTGCGCCGCCCCAGCATTCGATAGACCAGTAACCCGCATTATCCAGAATCGGGGCAACCGCCAGCATCTCATCCGTAAACATGCGCGTTGCGGCCTGGGATTGGTGCGCGTCTCTTAAAATCGTAT
>JAHZHM010000167.1 GCA_019420265.1 Clostridiales bacterium | reverse complement strand
CTCGGTCGCCGCCATATTGCCGATGCTGGCCGTGCAGGCGTTAAAAACCTGCTGCAAAAGGTTTTTGACCGTAGTCGTCAGCAGGGAGTAGTTGGAATAGACGCCCGCCTCCTTGACGCCGACAATCGACGAGATGATGAGGCTGTCCGTCCCGTTGATGACAACTTGTCCCGCCCTGTAGAACATGAGCGAGCCCATGCTTTTAAAAATCGCCTTGCGGTCTTTTTTGGGGAGCACGGAATTGTTTTTGCCCCGGATATAGGGATACATCCGATCCGCAATGAACATGGTAATAATGCCTTGCAGGGCGTTCGTCCCAACCTGAATAGAGAGCGTCAGGATATAGTTATGCGTCAGGCTCATGACGATCATCTGAATGCCGTAGCACAAAATCGATGTCCCATAGATGACATTGGTCACGATATAGTTCTTCTGGTGCGCCGTAATCAGCGATCCCTTATACGAGAAGAAATACCCCGAAGCTGTGTTGATGACAAACAGCATGAAAATCAGGTGCAAATCCGGGATGTTCGCGTCCTTCACCAGATATTCCAGGAAAGGCAGCGTAATCAGCCCCAGCGCAATGACAACAAAGCCGACAATCATATACGCCTTCTGATATAACTTCATCAGGCCCTGAATTTTGACTTTATTATCCTCTGCAATCGGCTTGTAGAGCGCATAGATGATAGCCGTCCCGACGCCCAAATCCGCCAGGGAAAAGAGCATCAAAATATTGGTGAACGTCCCGTTGACGCCCTGGTAAACCTCGTCCAGCGTATGGATAAAGACCGTGCGCATGGCGAAGCTCATCAGAATATTTAAAATCTGCCCGCCTAGGCCGAATACGATATTGCGAATAGAATTCCTTGCGCGATTCAAAGGGGCTCTCCTTTTTGAAAGATACTAGAATATTTTAGCATATTTTTATGAAAAAGCAAAATCGGCTGTTTCTCTTTAGTCTTTTCCAAAATAGCAGGAAAATTCTTGGCCCCTCTCTTTCTTTTTTGCATTGCACGATAAAGCGGATATCACTTGCCCATCGTTGCTTTTTTGCGAGACATTTCCCACCCCATATGCTAAACTAGGAGCAACTCACTTATTTCATGCAAGGAGAGGCTCTATGTTCCGCGAATTGATAGAAGATGCAAAACACACAGAAACCTCACTCGAAAACCAGGTTTTTGAAAACGAATCCGCTTCCGCTCTGGATTTTTCCCACCTGGATTTTAATCGCGTGGTATTCCGAAAATGCAGATTTCTGCAATGCAATTTTTCCAAAGCCTCGCTGCTGCATACCCATTTTGAGGGCTGCGATCTCTCTGGCAGCGATTTTTCCGAGAGTTTTTGGAAATATGGCGGCATAGCCGAGAGCAAATTCGACGGCTGCAATTTTTCCGAAGCGCGCATTCGGGAGTGCAAAATTGCGGGGAGCCTCTTCTACTACGCAAACTTTCCGCAAATGATCTGGGAAAACTGCGAAGTCTCTGAAAGCTTCTTTGTTGGCGCTTCCTTTCATGCTGCCCGCCTCAAGGATCTGCGGCTTCAAAAAGTCAGTTTCGCCGATGCCGATTTTTTTGGCATCTCCATGAAAAAGCTAGATCTCTCGGATTGTGATCTGACAAATATCTCTGTTTCAGATAACTTCCAGGAGCTGCGCGGCGTAAAGATGAACGCCATTCAGGCCGCCGCCTTTATGCGCTTTTTCGGGGTCGAGATCGTCTAGCCGAATATACGATAAAAAAGAAACGCTCTGGGCGTTTCTTTTTTATTTCTCCGCATACCGCGCATAAATTGC
>JAHZHM010000166.1 GCA_019420265.1 Clostridiales bacterium | reverse complement strand
GTTTCCCCTTCATCCGACCGCTGACTTTGCGCAAATCCGCTCCCCGGAACTGATGCCACTCTGTCATGAGCACTAATGCATCCGCATCTTTGGCCGCATCATATTCATCCTGGCAGTATGTGATCTGGCTCTCAAACTCCCTAAGCCGCCATTTCGCTTCCCGCATTCCCTGGGGGCAGTAGGCACGGATGTGCATCCCAGCCTGGGCCAGCTTGGCGATGATATCCAGCGCCGGCGCATCCCGCAGATCGTCCGTCTCGGGCTTAAAGGAAAGCCCCCAAAACGCGATGGTTCCGCTCCCTTCGGGCAGTGCCTGTAAAATGCGCTCTGCCATGCGCGCTTTCTGCTTGGCATTGGCCTGGATAGCCGCCTGAATGACCAGCATCTCTTCGCCGTGCTTTTTCGCGATATCCACAATCGCCCGAGTATCCTTTGGGAAACAGGAGCCGCCATAGCCCGGCCCTGCGTGCAAAAACTTGGGCGAGATTCTCCCATCCATGCCCATGCCTCTGGCAATCTCCTGCACATCCGCCCCGACTTGATCCGCCAGCAGCGCCATCTCATTGATAAAGGAGATTTTCACCGCCAAAAATGCGTTGGAGGCGTATTTGATCATCTCAGCCGTCTCTAGGTTGGTGAACAAAAAGGGCGTCTGGTTGATATAGAGCACATCGTAGACCTGGCGCATAATCTCCGCCGCCCGCTCGCTCTCGGTTCCAATGACGACGCGGTCCGGCCGCAGGCAATCCTGCACAGCCTTCCCCTCCCGCAAAAATTCGGGGTTGGAAACCACATCAAACTCAAAGTTTTTGCCGCGCTTTTCCAGCTCCTGCTGGATGATGGCGCGCACATATTTTCCCGTTCCGACGGGCACTGTGGATTTATCGACGATCACTCGGTATCCATCCATAAACTGCCCAATCTGTCTGGCAACCTGCTCCACATAGTGCAGATCCGCGCTGCCATCCTCCTGAGGCGGCGTGCCGACTGCGATGAAAATGACTTCGCTTTCCAGCACAGCGCTCTGCATATCCGAAGTAAACCGCAGCCTGCCCTGGCTCATATTTTTATCCAGAAGCTCTCCCAGCCCCGGCTCATAAATGGGCAGGATGCCCTGGCGCAGCCGCTCTATTTTTTGCACATCCACATCCATGCAGACGGCCTGCATGCCGAATTCAGCCAGGATCACGCCCTGAACCAGGCCAACATAGCCCGTTCCAATCACTGCAATATTTTTCATCGCTTCTCCAATCTGTTTTTCATTCTGGGAAGTCTCTTTCTGCGCCTCTTTTGGCTATTTTTGCTGCTCCCAGAGTGAGCAAATGTTCTCTCTCATTCTATCCCAGGAATAGCGGGCAGCCTCCTTGCGTATATTCTGCGCAAAATCCTCTGCCTTTTGCTCTTCAAAAAAGCGCACCACAGCATCCGCCAGCGCTTTGGAATCTTTTGGCGGCACGAGATAGCCCGTCTTTTCATGCAAAACAACATCCGGCAGGCCGCCCACATTCGTCGCCACAACCGGCCGCTCGAAACCATACGCGATCTGCACAATGCCACTCTGCGTCGCAGATTCATAGGGCAAAACCACCAGATCGCTGGCCGCAAAATACTGCTCCACTTCCTGATCGGGAATGTATCCATCGTAGATGGAGAGGAATTGCTCTACCTTATTTTGCGCGATTAAATCCAGATATTCCTGTTTGTCCTTGCCAAAATCCCCGACGATGAGCAAATGCGCCCCAGGAAGGCGCTGCGTAATTTCGGGCAACGCGGCAATTAAATGCTTCAGCCCTTTATATTCCCGAACAAACCCAAAGAACAGCAGCACCTGCCCTTGCTCGCCCAGCCCTAGCTTTTGCCGAGCCTGCTTCTGCGTTAAATTGTGAAATTGGAAGGCATCGTAAGTTGGGTGCACCGCCTCACAAATCGCCGCATCCTTGCGAATGGAACGCAAATCCGCCGCATCGGTTTTGGAATGGGTAATGAAGAAATCTCCCCTTTTGAGCACCATTTTCGTCAGCGCCCGATCCAGCGGGAATCGCTCATGCGGGAAAACATTATGGCAGATAAACAGCGTTTTTACGCCTTTCAGCTTGCGCAGCAGGCTCCGATAACAGGGCGCAAAATAGGGATGCCACCACTGGAAAATCACCAAATCCGGCTTCCCTGCCAAAATCTCCCTGGCGCATTTGCCCCAGTTAAATGGATTCGCCGTATGCAAAATATATCTGGTGCCCTGCACTTCAAAGGAGTTGTTCTCAAAATCCTTCTGCTCTTTGCGGAAGAGAATTTTGGGATACTGCACCTGAAACGAGATCATCTGCGTTTCGAACTGCTCTCTCAAATTTTTGCATAAAAGCCCGGTGTAATGCGCAATTCCCCCTTTATATGGGTAAACCGGCCCAACGATGGCAATGCGCTTCAGTTCTCTATCCAACGCTAATTCTCCTTGGGTGTATTTTTATGCGCGTCATACTCCAGTTTTTTAATCCGATAAAGCGCCTCATCCAGCACTTTTCTGTTGGTTGAAATCATATCCGCCAGCATGCCGAACACTGCCAGAACCGCGGAAACCATAATGAAGATGGACGCAAAAATCAGCGACTGCACATGCCCCGCTGCCGAGCCCGAGAAGAAGAAATACAGGTAGCGAATTGCCGGAATCAGACCGATAATGAAGCTCACCAGCGCCATAGACAGAAACATCTTCAGCGGCTTTTTGGAAGTATAGACCCGGATAATCGTCCCGGCTGAGCGCTTGATATAGCCCCACATGCTCTTAAACAGGCGCGATTCCCTCAGCTTTTCGTTTGTGTGTATCTTGACATTCGCCAGCCCCAGCTTCTTGTTGCCCGCATCGATGATCGTCTCCAGCGTATAGGTGTATTCGCTGGTAACGTTGACTTTCATGGCCGCATCCCGGCAGTAGGCGCGAAAACCGCTGGTCGTATCCGTCACTTGGCTGCCCGATGCCTTGCGCACCACGCTGCTGCCAGCCTTTTGCAGCTTCTTTTTGAGCTTAGAGAAATGCTCGATGCTATCCGTATCCCGATCGCCGATGACCATTTCCGCTTTTCCATCTAAAATCGGCCGAACCAGCGCCGGAATGTCCCCACCGTAGTACTGGTTGTCGCCGTCTGTATTGACGATGATATCTGCGCCCAGCCGCAGGCAGGCATCCAGCCCCGCCATAAAGCCCTTGGCCAGCCCGCGGTTGTTGGGAAACCGCACGATGTGGTCCACGCCCAGCTCTCTTGCCACTTCCACCGTCCGATCCGTGCTTCCATCGTCGATAATGAGCGTCTCAATTTCATCGATTCCGTCGATTTGCTTGGGCAAATCGGCAAAAACGACGGGCAGCGTCTGCTCTTCATTATAGCAGGGGATTTGTATGATTAACTTCATAGAATTGCCTTTCCTCAAAAAACTACAAAATATACTAGAATAAATTATAGTATAATATTTACTTTTTCGCAACAACAAAGACGCATCTGCTTCTCCTGCTCTGCGCGGCCTCAAAAGAAAAAGCGGCGCGATGCGCCGCCTCTTTTTTAGCGTGAAATTCTCTGTATTCCGATGCCCAATAGCCCCGGGCCCGTATGCACCACCAGCGCTGGGCTAATCTGCCCTTGAAAAATCTCTCGCGCTCCTGGGAAAAATTTCTTTGCCTGCCCCACTAGTTGCTCCGCCTCCTGCTCTGCGCCGCCGTGCGCAATCGCCAAGTTGTATTCCCCATCGCCCGCAAAAGATTGTGCCAAGCTGATCGCCTGCTCCAACGAGCGCTTTCTTCCCCTGGCCTTGGCGGCGGTATAGTAAAC
>JAHZHM010000165.1 GCA_019420265.1 Clostridiales bacterium | reverse complement strand
AGAATATCCCCTGCGTCTATCTCGTAGACGGTATACATCGTGGTGATGCCCGTTTTCTCTTCTCCATGCAAAATCGCCTGCTCGATGGGCGCCGCCCCGCGGTATTTGGGCAGCAGAGATGCGTGCACATTGATGCACCCGAGTGGAAGTTTTTCCAGCAGTGCCCGGGACAAGATTTGCCCAAAAGCCGCCGTGATCAGCAGATCCGGCGCAAGCTCTTCCAGCGCCTGCATCCCATCCCGGGAAATACGCTCAAATTGAAAGACAGGAAGGCCTTGCTCCTGCGCATATTCCTTCACGGGCGGCGCGATCAGCTTATGCCCGCGGCCCTTTGGGCGGTCGGGCTGCGTAAAAACACCGCAAACCCGGTATCCCTCTTCCACCAGCATCCGCAAAGAAGGCACCGCAAATTCCGGCGTGCCCAGAAAAGCGATCTTTAGCTCGCTCTTACTCTTCATCCGTATCCTCCACGATCTCTTCTGTCATAATATCGATGAACAGCTTGCCATCCAGATGATCGATCTCATGGCAAAAAGCCCGGGCCAGCAGCCCTTCGCCCTCATAGATGTGTTCCATCCCCTGGCGATCCATCGCCTTTACTTTGACATAGTTCGGCCGGGTCACCACGCCCCAGCGGCCGGAAACCGAAAGGCAGCCTTCTTCTCCCGTCTGTTCCCCGGAAGTCTCCAAAATTTCGGGGTTGATCAGCTCCATCGGGCCTTCTCCTACATCGATGATCACAACCCGGCGCAGCACGCCAACCTGCGGCGCTGCCAGGCCCACGCCATCTGCCTTTGCCAGCGTCTCCTTCATGTCAGCCAGCAGCTGCAAAATTCGATCTGTAATTTTCTCAACTTTTCTGCATTTTTTTCTCAGCGTCTCGTTTGGTTCCTGAACAATATTGCGAAGTGCCATTGTATTTTCTCCTTCTAATTTACATCGTATGGATCGATATCAAAGCTCACCAATGCGCCGTCTTTCCTGACGCTCTCCCAAATCTTCCAGAGCGCCTGATGAATGGCCGCCGTGCTCTTGCCCGTCTGCACTTTGAGCAAAATATGATAGCGCGCCTTGCCCTCGAGTTTTGCTACAGGGGCCGGTTTTGCTACAAACAAAATTATATCAGATTTATACTGTTCCAGCACGCCTTTTAGCAGATTTTCATCGCGATGCACAAATACCATGCGGAACATCCTGGAAAACGGCGGGCGCAGCGTATTTTTGCGGAACTGGATCTCCTGTTGGTAGAACCCTTTATAGTCGTGCTTTGCCGCGAACTGAATGGCATAGTGCTCCGGGTTATACGTCTGCACCACAACTCTTCCCGGCCGCACGCGCCCAGCTCTTCCGCCGACCTGCTCGATCATGGCAAAGGTGCGCTCTTCCTGGCGGTAGTCCCCTGTCGTCAGCATGGTGTCTGCCGCCAGAACTGCCGCCAGCGTTACCCCCGGGAAATCCAACCCACGGGAGATCATCTGCGTCCCGATGAGAAAATCCGCTTCGCCCTTGCGAAATGCCTGGAAAATCTCCTGGTGCGCGTTTTTTTTGCGCGTGGTATCGAAATCCATCCGAAGCACCCGCGCTTTGGGAAAAATTCGCTGCACTTCCTCCTGAATTCGCTCGGTTCCCGCCCCGGAGAGCTTATAGAAAGGCTCCCCGCAATCCGGGCACTGCGCTTCCAGCTGGAATACCCTGCCGCAATAGTGACAGTGCAGCTGCCCGTCGCTTTTGTGGTATTTGAGAGGGACATCGCAATGCGAACACATACGCGCGTGCCCGCAAGATGGGCAGATCACGCTGCTGGCGTAACCGCGCCGGTTTAAAAATAAGATGCCTTGCTCGCCTCTCTCCAAAACCTCTGCCATTTCCCTTTGCAGCGCCAGGCTCAGCATCCCGCGGTTGCCCCGCAGAAACTCCTTTTTCATATCCACCAGCATGATGGGCGGCATCTCGCGCCCGGCCACCCGATGCGGCAGCTCCACAAGCTGATAGATGCCCAGCTCCGTCTTGGCATAGTCTTCGATGAGCGGCGTCGCACTGGCCAGAACGACGCTAGCCCCGCTGATTGCTGCCCTCATTTTTGCAATTTCCGCCGCGTGATAGGGCGGGAAATTTTCCGCCTTATAGCTGGCCTCATGCTCTTCATCCAAAATGATGAGCCCCAGATTCTCCGCCGGCATAAAAACAGCGGATCTGGCGCCTAAGATGATATGCGCTCTCCCTTCGCGCAGCCTTCTCCACTCATCAAACCGCTCGCCATCCGAAAGGCCGCTGTGAAAAACCGCTATCTC
>JAHZHM010000164.1 GCA_019420265.1 Clostridiales bacterium | reverse complement strand
ATCCTCCATCATCTCTGCATAGCCCAAAATGATTGTGAGCGGCGTTTTCAGCTCGTGCGTGACGTTGTCATAAAAGTGCTTGCGGTAGGCTACGGCCTCTTCCAGCGCGCTTTTTTCCAGCGTAATTTCCCTGAGCTGTTCGCGGATGATGGCCGCCATCTTGTTATATTCCCGGGTCAGCTCGCCAATCTCATCCTTATGGCGCACGGGCAGCGGCATGGCAGAGCTCGGGTCTGCCGTCAGCTCCATAACCGCATTGCGCAGGCGATTGACCGGCTCGATGACTTTCCCCGCAAAGACAACCAGCAGGACCAGCGCCGTTACCAAAACGCTGGCGCTGCTATAAAGCACAGCGCGGCTGATATAGCTGCCATTCTGATAGAGCTCGGAATAATCCACCTCCATGCGGATAATCCCAAACTCCTCCACCCGAAAGGAAAAATATACCCGGGTATTTTTTCCTGAAGTATAGATGGTATAGGCGCTTTTGCCCTGGGCCGCATACGCCATATCGTCGCCGGGCGCCTGCTCGTCCGCAAAAAGCGCGTTATAGAGCAGCTCGCCGGTTGTGCTGTAGATCTTCAGGTTGTTGCCCAGCACGGCGCACAGGCTGTCGCCCACTTCCTGATATCCCCAAACGCCGTTTTTCAGGACATAGCGGGACAAAAACACTTCGCTGCTTTCCTGAAAGCCGCGCAAATCCGCCTCGATATTCTTTTCATTGCTGGATCCGATCATGCCGGAAACCGCCAAGTTCAGCACGCCAAACGTCGCGAATACGATGACGGAATACCAGAACACCAGGCTCCGCACAAGCCCCGAACGCAAAGCCTAATCCTCCCGAATCTTATAGCCCACGCCAAACACCGTCTCGATGAGCTTATCCGCCCCGAGCTTTCTGCGCAGGCGCTGTATGTGGATATCCACTGTGCGCGTATCGCCGATATAGGCAAATTCCCAGACTTTTTCCAGAAGCTCGGCTCTGGAGAGCACTTTTCCCTTGTTTTCCAGCAGAATTGCCAGCAAATCGAACTCCTTGGGCGTCAGCTCGATGCGCACCCCGCCTTTTTTGACTTCATGCTTGCTGCGAATCAGGCAAAGATCCCCCTGCCTTAAAATATCTTCCGAACCGGGCGCGGGAGAAGCCGCCCCGCCCCGGCGCAAAACCGACTGCATCCGTAGCAGCACTTCCCGAATATCGAAAGGCTTTGTGATATAATCATCCGCCCCATATTCCAGCCCGATGATCTTATCCACCTGGTCGTTTTTGGCCGAGACGATGATGATCGGAACCTTCCGCTGCTGCGTAACCTGCCTGCAAATATCCAGGCCATCCATATCCGGGAGCATGAGATCCAGCAAAACCAGATCCGGAAGCGCGGCCTCGATCTCTGCAAGGCCATCCGCCCCGGTATGCGCCATGCGCACAGCATATCCCTCCCGTTCCAAGCTATACTTTAAAAGCTCCGCGATTGGGCGCTCGTCTTCTATAATCAAAATTTCCGGCATCTTTTCCCCCTCCTGTTATTTCTATCGTAAATTATACCATGTCGGCAGTGCGCATTGTGCGCCGCCCGCAGCCGCGAACGCTCAGGCTTCGGAAGGGCTCTGCCCTTCCGCCCAGGCCGTGCGTTTATTATACCATATCAAAATGTCATCGCCCCGCAAGATACAAAAATTTAAACTTTTCTTACATATCTTTCCGCCGCGCAGTTCAAACTATGCCTATGCTGAATATTATTATTAAAACCATCATCATCTATATCGTTTTGTTCCTGGCGATGCGCGTCATGGGGCAGCGGCAGAGCGGACAGCTTCAGCCCTATGAGTTGGTCATCACGCTGATCATCGCGGAAGTCGCCTCGACCCCCATGGACAACCCCGGAATTCCGCTGTTTTATGGATTAGTCCCCGCGGCGACGCTGATTTTGCTCTACTATCTGTTCTCCTTTCTCTGCCTCAAAAGCCGGCGCTTGCGCTCCTTTATCTGCGGCTCGCCCAGCATTCTTATCCATAATGGGAAAGTGCAGTACGGCGAGATCAAACGCATCGGCTATAATATGAGCGACATGATAGAACAGCTGCGGCTCAAGGGGCAGACCAACATCGCCAATATTCACTACGCCATTTTAGAGACCAACGGCCAGCTGAGCGTTTTGCCCTTCGGCTCCAGCGCGCCCGTCACGCCCAGCGATATGAACCTGGAAGTGCCGGAAAAAGCGACGCTCTGCTCTGCCGTCGTGCTGGATGGCAGCTTCAATCCGCCCACGCTGAAGCGGCTGAATCTGGACGAACAGAAGGCACAAAAGCTCCTGCATACGCTGGGCTATTCCAATTTGAAAGACGTCGTCATTCTGACTGTTTCCGAGGCAGGCGATGTCTTTGTGCAGGATAAGCAGGGCAGCACGCGCCAAATCACCCTGCCCAGCGAGCTGTCGTGCTAGGCGCTGCTTTATCCCGGCCCTGGGCGCCGCCTGGCTACAACATTTCTTACCTCTTCCCGCCGCATTCCTGTTTTGGGCGGCAGAGCATCATCTGCGCGGGCAGAGAGCCGGGCAAACAAGAAATAAGGAGGCATCTTCCATGCTAAAAAATATCGTCATCGCCATGTTAGTGCTCAGCCTGGCAGGCATCTGCCTTTTCCAGGGCTGGTATCTTTCCGACGCAGTTGCCGATCTGCAAAAAACAACGGCAGAGCTTCAAACCGAGCTGGATGCGGAAAACTGGGAAGCCGCGCAGGATGTCTACCAAAAGCTCATGCGGCATTGGGACAAGAATTTCAAACTGCTTTCCTGCTTTTTGCTGCATGAAGAAGTAGATCATGCCGGCGTGGAACTGCAAAGCATCGGAGCGCAGCTGGAGCTGCGCGACAAACAGATGCTTTCCTATAGCATTCCTCGTTTATGCTATTACCTCAAGCATATGCAGGACGGTGATTCCCTGCAAATCGAAAATATTCTATAACCGCATCATCAAAAAGAGAGGCTTTGGCCTCTCTTTTTGATTGCCCGCTCTGCAAAACCGCCTCAATCCCCCGTCTGCCTGGCGATGTTCCGTTTGCCCGGCTTCCAGCCGTCGCAGGCCGCGCGGTATGTCTGATGCGGGATCGCACCGGCGGGAGTTTCAAACTCGGTCAAAGACGCCCAGTAGCGCTTGGGCATGAGCGTCTGCCGCTGGCGCTCATTGCGCCGCCCGGGCACCTCGATAGTCTGGTAAAAAAGCCGCCAAAGCCGCTGATAGGCGCGCTCTTCCTCGCCCGCTTCCGGAAGTTCAAAATGCTCCAGCGGGAAAATGCCCGTGCGCCCAGGCTGATGCACCAGCGCCTGTCCGTGCGTTTTATCGTAAATCAAGAAGGATTCCGCGTTGAAGCGCGCGCAAAAATGCGGCTCCATCAGGCTGAGCACATGATTTTTGGGGCGGATGACGGCAAAGAGTGCCCCGCCTGCCTCCCGAAAGCGCACAAAACCCGTAAACTGATGCGCCTCGTGCGTCAGCGCAAAGACGGCTTTTTGCAGTGTGTTCACGCAAGGATCGGCCAACATCTGCAAGACGCCAGCACCCCTCTGATAGCCCATGCGGACCAGGCGCAGCATCTGCTCCTCCTTATCCGGCAGGCAGGTCAGCAGGCAGAGGCGCAAAAAATCCACCATCTCCCGCCCGATTTTTTCCCGGATGGAATCCAGCACTTTGCCTGCGCGCTCATCGCTGGCAATGCGCCGCGTCTCATATAAAAACGCCTGGGCATTTCCTGCAAAAATAGCCGGTGCTTCCCGGCGGTAGAACGCATCGTAAACACAGCACAAAAAGCCCTCAAACGAGCCGTCGTATTCATATGCAATATCTCTGCGCAACTCCATACCTTCTCTTTCCTTTTTTGCAGTTAAAGCTGCCCCGAAATGCTTTTTGCCAGATCTTCCGGTGAAGGCTCAAAAAGCGAAAGCTGCCTGGGCGCCAAAGCCGGGATCACTTCTTTGCCCGAAACCAGGCTTTGCAGCACCGCCTGCGGCCGCAGATCCACTCCGGGCATCGCCCGGCCCTTGCAGGTGATGAAAAATTTTGCCCGCTTTAAGACGATGCCCATGCGCCGCAGATCCTCAAAATCCAGCACGCTCATCTTTCTGGCACGGTAGATTTTCCCCGCCCCGCGCACCCCGATGCCCGGAATGCGCAGCAGCATTTCATAGGGGCAGCGGTTGATCTCCAGCGGAAAAAGCTCCATATGGTTCACAGCCCAGTTGCACTTGGGATCGAGATAGGGGTTGAAATTCGGCGTTTCTTCGCTGAGCAGTTCCTTCGCATCAAAGCCATAGAAGCGCAGCAGCCAATCCGCCTGATAGAGCCTGTGCTCCCGCAGCAGGGGGGGCGGCTGATCCCGGGGAAGCAGGGCGCTGCTGCTC
>JAHZHM010000163.1 GCA_019420265.1 Clostridiales bacterium | reverse complement strand
TGCCGAGGGGCTGCACGTGCCGACAGGCGCGCTCGTCTCGATCGATATGAATGAAAATGAGGTTTATATCAGAGAATCTATCTTCTCTCATCTTGATTTCATTCAAAATATGCCATCTGAGCGGCAAACTTTGATCATTCGCATGTTTGAGCAGTTGGTTTTGCTTCTGAGAGGCTATTAACCGTAAAAAGCAAAAAGCCGAATTCCATTTGGGAACTCGGCTTTTTCTATTTCTATGCTTCTTGTTCTGCTAAAAACGCTTCTACTTCCGCCCTGGTCGGCATCGCGTCAAAAGCACCCTGCTTCATGGCACAAAGCGCCCCAACGGCATTGGCTATGCGCACTGCCTTTGAGAGCGGTGTCTGCGGCTCGCAGGCAAGATGATAGAGAATCGCCCCAAGGAACGAATCGCCGCAGCCTGTCGTATCCACAGCTTTGACGCGAAAACCGGGATCATATCCGCTTTCCTCTTTTGAGTAGTAATATGCGCCTTTTGCGCCAAGTGTAATGAAGACGGCCCGCTTTTCGCGGCCTATTTTGCTGATGATCTCCGCCCCTTTTGCACATTCTTCCGGGGAATCGCCAAGGCCCGTGAGCAATTTCAGCTCCACCTCAGATAATTTGACGATATCCGCCCTGGCAATATACTCGGTAAATTCCTGTTTGACGGTGGCTGGGTTATGCAGAGAGCTTTCAGGGCGATAGTTGGGATCGACGGCAAACAGCTTGCCATGCTCTTCGGCATAGTCCTGCAAAAACCGAAGAGACGCCCTGCCCGATTCGCTTTTTGCAAGGCCGTATGTCGCGTAAATAATATTCGCCTGCTCCAAAACGCTTTGGTTAATCTCCTCCGGAGTCAGCAGGTGATCCACGCCTTTGCCCACAAAATAAAAACTGCGATCCCCCTCATCGTCGAAAGAGACAAAGGAGATCATCGTGTGATCGTCTCTGGTATAGACGACCCCTTCATCGGAGATGCCATATTTTTTTAGCGCGCTTGCCACATGTCTGCCAAAAATATCGTCGCCCACTTTGCCAATGAAAGCGGTTTTTCCGCCCAAAAGCGAGCAGGCAACCAACATATTTGCCGGTGCTCCGCCTGGATTCATCTCATAGGCAGGGTTTTTATTTGGACCATAGCCACACTGGGAAAAATCGATCATAATATCGCCAGCGGAAATTACATCAAACATCGTCTCCCTCTCTTTCCATCGCGCCAAAAGCGGATCTTATATTAAATTGTATTGCTGATGGCTTTATTATATCAATTGGAAAGAGAAAGGACAACTAAATTTTGGCAGATTCCTGTTGCTCCATCAATTTTTCCGCCTCTTCCAGCGTTTTGCTGCTCGTCTTTAATAATTCCAAGCCTTCTTGGTAGAGCGACAGCGCCTCCTCCAGAGGCAATGTCTTTTCCGCCAATTCCTGTGTGATTTGCTCTAAACGTTGTAAGCTCTCTTCAAATTTCATTGTTCTGCTCCTTTTCTATGCCCTGCACTTGCGCAAAAGCACGTCCATCTTTTGCCTGAATCAGTAGTTGTTGGCCGATTTGCAGCTGGCCTATTTTTTCCAGCGGCACTCCATCCACTTCTGCATACACAAAACCCCCGCCAAAGCGGGACAGCGGGTTTCTGGCTGCCAAATATACTGCGCCTTTTTCTAAATCTGCCCGCTTATTTTGCAAAAGCGCCTTCATCTGCTGCTGCAAAAGCCCGGAGAGCGAAGCTGCTCTTTGCTCTGCCCGCTCTATTTGCAGCCGAAACTGCTGATCATTTTTTATCTCCAGATTTCCTATGGTATCCCGAGCTGTGCGTATTTTTTCCAGCATCAGGCTTTTTAAAGATTCTCCCAAATGATCCAGCAAAAGCAATAAGTCCTTTTGATCTGGCACGGCAAGCTCTGCGGCTGCCGAAGGGGTGGGCGCGCGCAGATCCGCGACGAAATCGGCAATGGTATAATCGATCTCGTGTCCAATTCCGGTAATGACGGGAATCTCGGAGGCATAAATGGCCCGGGCAAGCCCTTCGTCGTTAAAGACGAATAAATCTTCGCCAGAGCCGCCTCCCCGCGCCAGCAGGATAACGTCGCATTCCCCTTCCTCGTTTAACTGCTGCAGCGCGCGAATCATCTCCATAGGCGCAGCAGCCCCCTGCACCGTTACAGGGCAGAAACGCTGCAAGGCCAGAGGATAGCGCCGCCTGAGCACGTTTCGGATATCTTGAATGGCAGCGCCCGTGGGCGAAGTGATGATCCCTATTTTCTCTGGGTATTTGGGTATGCTCTTTTTATGCGCCGCATCGAATAGACCTTCTGCGGAAAGTTTGGCCTTTAAGGCCTCGAAATCGGTATAAACCTCACCCACACCAGAGGGAAACATATGCTGCGCATAGAGCTGCACTGCCCCGGCCTTTGGGTAAAATGATATATCACCGACGAC
>JAHZHM010000162.1 GCA_019420265.1 Clostridiales bacterium | reverse complement strand
GGTGTGTCCGCCGACAATATCGATATTCAGCCGCTGCGCCTGAGCGCAAAGCGCATCAGTAACGCGTTCCAGCCGCTCCATCGTGGCCGAAGGCGGGATGAGCATGGTAACCAGCATGGCAACCGGCTCACCGCCCGCCGCCGAAACGTCGTTGGCCGAGATGTGCACCGCAAGGCTGCCCGCATCCTCAGATGCGCCAGTGATGGGATCTGTCGAGATGACGCAGAGGTTGTCCGCAAAATCCAGCACCGCGCAATCCTCTCCAATTCCCGCGCCCAGCACAACTTCCTTGCGCCCCACTTTCAGCTTATCGATCACAAGCTCCTGCAACTGTTCATTTGTCAATTTCCCGATTCTCACGTTTGCCTCACGAAAGAAGCTTTAAGAAAGCTTCTTCATCTAAAATTTCTATGCCAAGGCTCTGGGCTTTCGCAAGCTTGGAGCCGGCTTTTTCCCCTGCCACGAGCAGATGCGTATTTTTCCCAACGGCAGCCTGCAAAATGCCACCCCGTTTTTCTATCTGCTCTCCTGCCTCTTTTCTCGTCATAGAGGCCAGCGTTCCCGTTACGACGACATTCTTCCCGGCAAGAATGCCCTCTTTTTTCTCATATGCCTTGGGCTTCATCCCGCAGTTCCAAAGCTTTTGCAGCGTCTGCTGCACCTGCTGGCTGGCAAAGAAATCCAAGATAGACTGCGCGACAATCTCCCCAATATCCCGAATGCCAACCAAATCCTCCATGCCAGCCGCCGCAATTGCATCAAAGCTTCCGAAAGCCTCTGCCAGATCTTTTGCCGTCTTTTTGCCGACGTTGTTGATGCCCAGCGCATAGACGAAATTTGCCAGCTCTGGCGTTTTGCTGCCCTGGATGGCCGAGAAAATGTTTTCCGCTTTCTTTTGCTGAATGCCAGGCAGCTCCAGCAGCTGCTCTTTTGTGATTTGATAGAGATCTCCAATATCCTGCACCAAGCCGTGCTCGAAAAGCAGCTCTGCTGTCTTTTCCGAAATGCTCTCTAAATTCATGGCATCGCGGGAGACAAAGTGCGCCATTCTCGCAACCAGCTGTGGCTTGCAGGAAAGCGTATTCGGGCAGAACAGGTTGGGGCCAACCTGCTCCAAGGCGCTGCCACAGGCCGGGCACTGCGTCGGCGCATCTTGATAGATGCCCTCCTCTCCCGGAACAGCGCCCAGGATTTCCGGAATGACATCGTTGCTACGCCGGACAAACACCCTGCACCCGACGGTTACTCTCTTTCTCAAAATGTCTTCCAGATTGTTGAGCGTCGCCCGGCGCACGCTGGCACCCGCAATCTGCACTTCCTCCAGCTGCGCAATGGGCGTCAGTTTGCCCGTCCGCCCCAGCTCCCAGAGGATATCCAAAACTTTCGTGGTTACTTCCTCGGCGGCAAATTTATATGCGATGGCCCAGCGCGGGAATTTTTCCGTGTATCCCAGCTGTTCGCGCAAGGAAAAATCCTTAATTTTGATGACCATGCCGTCGATGAGGAAATCCAGGTTCTCCCGGTTTTCTCCGGCCTCTTCAATCCCATCGATGAGCGCGTCAACCGAGCGATAGACCCGCTCGAACTCGCTCACCTTGAATTTATTCTCTTTGAGAAACGCGATCATCTGGGTGTGATCGTCGAATTCTTTGCCCTCAATATAGCCGACGTTATAGAAGTAGGCATCCAGCTTGCGCGAGGCCGTTACAGCCGTATCCAAATTGCGGAGTGCGCCTGCGCAGGCGTTGCGCGCATTTTTCAGCGGCTCTTTGGCCGTCTTGTTATATGCTTCCAGATCCGAGAGGTGCATGATGGCCTCGCCCTGCACTTCCATCCGCCCCTGAAAAGGGATGGAAAGCGGAATCGAGCGGATGGTCAGCGCCTGCTCGTAGATCTCCTCACCCGTGATGCCGTCTCCGCGGGTCGCGGCGCCGACGAGCTTGCCTCCCTCGTAGGTCAGGTTAATCGTCAGGCCATCGAATTTATACTCCAGCGTGTATTCCGCCGCGGGCCCGGCGATTTTCTCGTTGCGCTTTTCCCAGGCGCGGATCTCCTCTATGGTTTTGGCCTTATCCAGGCTATAGAGCGGCGCAAGATGCGTATGCTTTTCAAAGCCCTCCAGCACCGGGCCGCCCACTCTTTTGGTGGGAGAATCGGGCAGGACAACTCCCTGCTCCTTCTCCATCAAAAGCAGACGATCGTATAGCGCATCATATTCGCTATCGCTGATGCGCGGGTTATCTAGCACATAATAATCGTATGCGTATTCGTTCAGCTGCGAGACGAGCTGCTGCATTTCCTGCATAACAAGCCTTCCTATTTTATAATCTTCAGCGGGGCGAAGCTCAGGAACAGTTTGCGCTCTGCATCTGCAAAAGAGACAACCGCAACCTTCTGATCTCCCTCGCCCATAATAGATTTAATCTTCCCCTGCCCGAATTTTTTATGCTCCACCACCATGCCCGGCGCGAAATCGCCCGCGGCTTCCTGAGCCTGCGGCTTAAATTCGGCTTTCTTTTGGAAGAAAATCGGTTTAGGCGATGCCGCCGGCGTTTTTTCCCGGCGCGGCATGCGGGAGATGGGCGTCAGTTCCTCCAGCATCTGCCTGGGAATATCCATCAAAAACCGCGAAGGATAGTTTTCGCTCTGCCCGGAATAGAGGTTGCGCGTCATGCAGTTGGTAAAATACAGCGTGTTTTTCGCCCGCGTAATGCCGACATAGCAGAGCCTGCGCTCCTCATCCAACTTTCCGGCATCCACAGAGCGCTTGGAGGGGAAGAGGTTTTCCTCCATGCCCACGAGAAATACTGTATCGAATTCCAGCCCTTTGGCGCTGTGCATGGTCATCAGCGTCACGCTGCCTTCCTCCGAAACCGTATCTGCGTCGCTGATGAGCGAAACCGAGGAAAGAAAGCCCTCCAGCGTCGGCTCCTCCGCTTCTTTTTCATAGGTATAGGCGGAGTTGATGAACTCCTCGACGTTCTCTATCTTGGTCTGCCCCTCGATGCTCTCGTCTGCCAGCAGCAGATCGCGGTAGCCAGAGGCCGCAAATACCGCCTCCACTATCTCGCCCACATCTTTTTCCTCACAGGAAGCGCGGATCTTGTCCATCGTGTCCAGAAATGAAGCGAACTTCGCCCTGCCGCCGCTCATAAATTCATCCGCCCGCTCCATCGCCTCTAGAAGCGAAAGCCCATGCACCGCCGCAAAGCCCCGCAGCTTTTGCAGGGAGACATCGCCAATACCCCGCCTTGGGACATTGACGATGCGCGCCAGCGCCGTATCCGCCATAGAGTTTTCGTAGATGGTCAGATATGCCACCATATCCTTGATTTCCTTGCGGGCAAAGAATCTCATGCCGCCAAAGATCTG
>JAHZHM010000161.1 GCA_019420265.1 Clostridiales bacterium | reverse complement strand
CCGGGTGCTGTCGCCATCATAAATCGTGCCATCAAAATCGAATACATTCATGCCTCTACCCCTTCTATCCGCTGCCCCTGCGGCTCATATTCTTCTAACTGCGCGCTCTCGCCCACAATCACCCGCCGCACAGTCTGTATCTTTTCCCCGCATAAACACATGCGGTATTCCGGCCCTATCTCCATGGGCAAAAACGCAATCTCTCCCAGCTTGGAGAGGAGGCGCCCTCCCTCAACCACCGAAAAATCCCCGAAAGAAGCATCGATCCCCCGGCCGAGAAGCTTCACGTAGCTCTCCTTCGCCGTCCAAACCTGAAAAAACGCCGCTTGGCTTTGGGCCGCAAAAAGTGCCTCCTGCGGATGAAAAAAGCGCTGGGCAAGCTCCTTAGCTGGGCATGGGCGCATTTTTTCGATATCCAGCCCCACCGGCCCATCGGATATGGCGCAGGCCCAATATCCATCTGTATGCGAAACCGAGACTGCAATCTTCGGCGCATCCGGAAAATAGGGCTTTCCCTTTCGCGTGCGCGCAATGCGCTCCAAGCGCCCCTGCTCCCCGCCGCCGCAAAAATGCCGGGCGCACGCGCGCAGTCGCTCCTCGCCGCCGCTCTTTTCCATTCCCGGGTAAAGATATAGATTGACGCTCATCTCTCCTCTGGCGCAGTGTTTTGCCGCCGAATACTGCTCTGGTCGCAAACTGCTCCCCTTCTCCCTTTTCCGTTTTTCTCTGCCGCCCAGTCGGCCGGGCGCCAGGCGCAAACCGCAGTTTCCCTATTATTTTAGATCAGTTCAGCAGTTTTTGCAAAAGATGGCCAGCGCGCCAACCGCCCGAAAAAGCTCTCCCGCATTTCCACTGCCGACATATTAGCAGCAAAGTCTCTCTTTGCTCCATTGAGCGGGCGAGCATTTACATCCATAATTTTCCAATATTGTATTTATTTAGGAGAATCCTATGGACACACTCAATCAAATCGTCGCAAAAAATATCCTCTGCCTGCGTGAAAAGGCCGGTCTTTCCCAATTGGCCCTTGCGCTCAATGCCGATATCACGCCAGGCGCGCTTTTCGAGATCGAACACACCTGCGGCAATCCCAGAATCAACACACTCTCCAAGATCGCCAGCGCCCTGGGCGTTCCCCTGCACCGCCTTTTCGAGGAGTGCACATCTCCATCCGAAATGCTGGCCTCCTTAATGCAGAGATTTTAAAGCGGCCTCTGATTTCTTCCGCACGGCGCCCGCCAAAAGGAGGACGCCGCAATCATCTTCTGAAAAAAAGAAGCGGAGCCACAAGCCCCGCCTCTTTTGTTCTGCCATCTATTTTTAGAAAAGCTCTTCTTCCATGGCCTGCGTCGCCTCGGAAATCGTGCGCTCGGCCTCTCTTCCAAATTTATCGACCTGCTCTTTATTTCTTGGGTCGTGCGTCAGGCAGCCCGCCCCGCCGATACAACCGCCGATACAGGCCATGCCCTCGATAAAGTTATTTTGCAGGCGGCCTTTGGAGGCTCTGAGCAGCGCCTTATGGCATTGCTCAATTCCGTCGCATGTAACGGGATCGATATGAAACTCCGAAGCGCCCTGCTCCCGAATTGCCTCCCGCACTGCATCCGTCACGCCGCAGCTCCGGGCGAAAATCCGGCCGTAATAAGAGGCATTATCCAGCTTTTCCTCGGCCAGCTCGGATGGATCGATATTTCTGCTATCGATGAGCGCCTGCAATTCCTCAAACGTCAGCACGCTATCCACATATGGCCGAACGCGCTCTTGACGCACTTCCAGCTTCTTGGCCGTGCAAGGCCCGATAAACACCACTTTTGCCTCGGGATCCGCCTCTTTGATGCGCTGAGAGATGGCCGCCATCGGGGAAAGGTTATGCGAAACATGCTCGAGCAGCTCGGGGAAGTTTTTGCGCACATATGTGACGAATGCCGGGCAGCAGGAGGTTGTCAAAAAGCCCTTTTCCATGAGCTCCTTGCTCTCTGCCATGGCCACCATATCCGCGCCCAGCGCCGCCTCCACAACTTTATAGAATCCCAAAGCCTTGATAGCGCTGATCACCTGCCCCAGCTTGGCATAGGAAAACTGGCTGGAAATAGAGGGCGCCACCACAGCATACAGCTTATACTTCGTGTTCTGCTGGCTGCCGCGAATCAGATCGATCACCTCGAGCAGATAGGATTTATCCATAATTGCGCCAAACGGACATTGATAGACGCACGCGCCGCAGGAGATGCACTTGCTGTTGTCGATATGAGCGAATTGCTGCTCATCTTTGCCAATCGCTCCAACTTTACACGCCGCCTCGCAGGGGCGTTTGCGGTTGGCAATCGCGCTATACGGGCAAACCCCCGCGCATTTTCCGCAGTTGACACATTTTTCCTTGTCGATATGCGCTTTCTGATGCTTATCAAAGGAGATCGCGCCCACAGGGCAAACATCCTCGCAGCGGTGCGCAATGCAGCCGCGGCAGGAATCCGTCACTTCATAGCCGCCAACCGGGCATTCATCGCAGGCAATATCCAAAACTTCTATGACATTCGGGTTCTCCTTATCTCCCCCAAACGCCATTCTGATGCGCTCCCCGACGATCGCCCGCTCCTTATAGATGCAGCAGCGCATCGTCGCTTCCTTGCCCGAAACGATTTGCGAGGGAATTTCCAGCGCCGCCCGATCCAATTTGTCCTCAAAGGCATATCGCGCAACTTCCCGCAGCACTTTGTATTTCAAATGTTGAACTTTCGTATCAAATTTTCTGGTTTTCAACGGAATACCTCCAGTCTCTTTCCATCAGTAAATCTTTATCGATATCATTTTATCAAATTTCTCATAAAAAGAGAAGAGCCGTGTGCATGAAATTTTTTCTTTTTGGGGCCTACTACGAGAAATGGGCGCGGTAAATTTCAATATCATATCCCGCATAGCCGTTTTTTCCAATCTCAGTTAGGAACCGAATATCCCGCACGATATTGCCAATGCTGGAATAGCCGGGTTTGAGTTTGGGCGTAGGAAAAGCCTGCACCAAATCCTGCGAATTTCGGATATGCTCGTATCGCGCATATCGATCTGGATACTACTGCTCCGGCTGTCATTCCTCTACTCATGATAGAATCTCAGATCCGCAAAGCCCCTCTTTTCTCTTCAGCGTAAGCACATTATCCCTCCGCTCTCATTTTCCATTCAGGCTCATGATCGCTTCTATTACGAACGTGGAGTTAGTTCTCCTTCGCTCTATTCCTGCGCTCGGCTTACCAGCGCTTTTCGCACTTTCAGGCTCAAAAACGCAGCCAACGCAATCTTTACGGCATCCCCCGGTAAAAACGGAAAAACGCAAATGCTTAGGGCATGCCAAATCTCGGCCTTCGCGCTGATTACGAACCAGGCCGTCCCAAGTATATAGCAGGCCGCAAGCCCCAAAAGCATTCCCAGCGCATACCGCGCAAAGCTGCGGCGCTCTTTACAAAATACTCCAGCCAAAAATGCCGCAGGCAGATATCCGATGAGGTATCCCCCCGTAGGCCCGGCCAGCGCCCCCAGCCCCGCATTGAACCCTGCAAACACCGGCAATCCTGCTCCGCCAAGCGCCAGGAACAGCAAGACAGCAAATACCGCCTCTGCCGCAGAAAGCATCCCGCCTGCGGCAAATACCGCTAAAAGCGCCAAGTTGATAGGCACGGGGCCAATGGGTATGCTAATTTGTGAAAAAACTGCAACTAGTGCTGCAAATATCGCGATATTTGCCATTTTGCGTATCGTCAGCTTCATATCATTTTCACCGAATCCTTTTTTCTACCCCCTAGCATAACAATCCAAAGCCAAGAGTGTCAATGGCATTTTTAAAAAAGTTTTCCCAAAGGCCTTGACTTTGCACGCCCAGATGATTATAATTATCGATGTGCTAAATCGCAGGGTTTGCGGGAGTGGCTCAGTGGTAGAGCGTCGCCTTGCCAAGGCGAATGTCGCGAGTTCGAATCTCGTCTTCCGCTCCAATTCAAAATGCGGCGAAAAGCCGCATTCATGGCGCCATAGCCAAGAGGTAAGGCAGAGGCCTGCAAAGCCTTCACCCCCAGTTCAAATCTGGGTGGCGCCTCCAAAAAACCATCCGAGTTTTCGGATGGTTTTTTTATTTTCTTTCGCAATATATCTCTCTTCCCCAGCTTTACAATCACCCAATCATTATGTTATTTTATTAAGTAAGAAAAATTATCATAAGGAGAAAGCAATGGACAAACATCTCG
>JAHZHM010000160.1 GCA_019420265.1 Clostridiales bacterium | reverse complement strand
ATCTTACAGCAATCACACCCAAGATGCTGCTGATTGCTCTGGGCAGTGCGCTGCTGATTTGGCCGCTCAATGCACTGCTGACGCATCTGATAGGAAAGGTGCAGAAAAAGTGGAAGAGCCGTATGGAGCGGGGAAAGACGAAATTACCCGAATAGGGGAGAAGCAAGGGAGAATATTTTCTTACTTTCGATTGCATTTTGGGCCAGTATCCGCTATAATAAAAGCGATTAGTCATTTAGTAGATCTATGCTTCCCTAGGAAGCGCGATTATAAATCAGGAGGGATTCCATGAACGCTTCGGAATTGAAACAACTCAAAGTGAACGCGGCGAAAGTTCGCCTCGGTATCATCGAAGGCGTCTTTGCGGCGAAATCCGGCCATCCGGGCGGTTCGCTTTCGGCGGCTGAGATCTTCACCTATCTGTATTTTAAGGAAATGCGCATCGATCCAAAGGATCCGAAAAATGCGGATCGGGATCGTCTGGTCCTTTCCAAAGGGCACTGCGCACCGGGCCTTTACAGCGCGCTGGCACAGCGTGGCTACTTCTCTCCCGAAGAGATGAAGAGCCTGCGGCATATCGGCTCGTTCCTGCAGGGGCACCCGGATATGAAGGGCACGCCTGGTGTGGATATGAGCTCTGGCTCCCTTGGACAGGGCATTTCGGCGGCTGTCGGCATGGCGCTGGCAGGCAAGCTGGATCAGAAAGATTACCGCGTCTACACGCTGCTGGGCGACGGCGAAATCGAAGAAGGACAGGTTTGGGAAGCAGCTATGTTCGCTGCACATAAGAAATTGGATAACCTTTGCGTCATCGTAGACTATAACGGTCTGCAGATCGATGGTCCTGTCGACGAAGTTGGCGGTCCTTCACCTATCGATCAGAAATTCGAGGCATTTGGCTTTGATGTCGTAACCATCAACGGCAATGATTTCGAAGAGATTGAAAAAGCTCTGGATCATGCGAAGACGGTAAAAGGCAAACCCTGTGCCATCGTCGCAGAAACGATCAAGGGCAAAGGCGTTTCCTATATGGAAAACAATGTCGCTTGGCATGGCTCTGCTCCCAACAAAGAGCAGTATGATATCGCGATGGGCGAGCTCGAGGCGGCCCTGAAGGAACTGGAGGCTTAAAACATGGCGGAAATCGTAAAAAAAGCAACGCGTGAGAGCTTCGGCGAAGCGGTTACAAAACTCGCGGAAAAATATCCGGAAATTGTTGTGCTGGATGCAGACCTTGCTGCTGCAACCAAAACCGGCACGTTCAAAAAAGCGCATCCCGATCGTTTCTTCGATTGCGGCATCGCTGAGAGCAATATGATTGGCATTGCGGCTGGCTTGGCTACCTGCGGCAAGATCCCGTTTGCGGCTTCTTTCGCTATGTTCTCGGCTGGCAGAGCATATGAGCAGATCAGAAACTCGGTTGGCTATCCGAAGCTGAATGTAAAGGTAGTTGGTTCGC
>JAHZHM010000016.1 GCA_019420265.1 Clostridiales bacterium | reverse complement strand
CTGCTGAGGAATATAGTGCAGCGCCTGGGCCAAAGGCTCGCAGATGAACTTATCCACAGAAATTTTCCTGGAGAGCAATGCGCGCTCAACGCTGTCCAAAAAGGGCTTATGCCCGTAAAAATAGGTCATTCCACAGCGCAGTGTTGTCGTTTTCAGGTTGATAGGCTCATTGAGGTAAACATTATCCCGATCATCCATGAAATAAGCCGGGCGGACATCGATTAAATCTGCGTTTTCCACATTCTTGGGCTTCAAACGATTGACCAGCCAATCGATATCCTCTTCCTTGACGAGCCCTTTGATTTTCTTTTTGCCTTCCCGAAATACAATTTGGCAGAAGCATCCGGGAACGCCTACAGAACAGCTCTTAATCGTCTTTCCGACCTGGCTTTCCGCGCCGGAAATTGCAGTCATAAGATCTTCGGCAAAAGCGGAATAGCCCGACCATTTTCCATTTTTGATGCCATCATAACGCACAAGCGACGCCCCGGGGACGCTCGTCAAAGCCTCTCCCCCAGGCCGCTCGATCAGGCAAACTATTTTAGATGTGCCAATTTCTAAAACCGCATTTAACTTCGCCATAACACCTTGACCAAACTACTGATTTTTGTCTTGATTGCGAATCTCCACCCGGCGGATCTTTCCGCTCGTCGTTTTGGGCAGCTCGCGCACGAACTCGACAATTCTTGGATATTTATAGGGCGCTGTCACTTTCTTCACATGATCCTGGATCTCTTTTTTCAGCGCATCGCTGGCTTCATACTGCTTCGTCAGCACAATCGTCGCCTTGACGACCTGGCCGCGCACGGGATCCGGCGCAGCCGTTACCGCACACTCCAGCACGGCCGGATGCGTCATCAGCGCGTTTTCCACCTCGAACGGCCCAATGCGGTACCCCGAGCATTTGATGACATCATCGCTTCTGCCCACAAACCAGTAATACCCATCGGCATCTCTCCAGGCGGTATCTCCTGTATCATACATGCCATCGCGCCATGCCTTGGCATTGGCCTGCTCGTCCATATAATACTCTTTAAAAAGGCCGACTGGCGGATGCGCAACTGCATCTCTGACGACCACCCTGCCCACGATGCCATCCTCGCAGGAATCCCCATTCTCATCGATAATATCGATGTGATAGAG
>JAHZHM010000159.1:10576-13166 GCA_019420265.1 Clostridiales bacterium | reverse complement strand
GCGGAAGTGAGGGCAGATATGGAAAGTTGGGATCTCTATGATCCGTTTGCAAAAAAGACAGGTAGAACAGTCCCCAAAGGCACGGAGCTTTCTGCCGAAGAATATCATTTGGCGATGGAAGTTTGGATCGTCAATGCAAAAGGGCAGGTGCTCATTCAGGAGCGCAGCCAGGAGTGTGAGATTCTGCCTGGCGTCTGGGGGCTGACCACCGGGCGCATGGTGGCGGGGGAAGATACCCGCGCTGGCTGTATCCGGGAGTTAAGGGAAGAGCTCGGCCTTTCTGTTCAGCCGGAGCAGCTGCAATTTTTGCGCCGAATCCTGCGCCAGGACGGCACGCATCTCATCTGGGATATCTACCTGCTGCAGATGGATGTTCCGATCAGTGATCTGACGCTGCAATCGGAGGAAGTTTCCAGCGCCAAATGGGCAGATATGCAGGAGCTGCGCCAACTGATTTTGACGGGCAAATTATTCTTTTATTCCGAAATTTGGGAGATTCTAGCATATCTCAGTTCGGGCGCATATCGGGCAGAGCAGCTGCATTCTGCCCGGGAGAAATGCGCCGTGGCGGCGGAAATCCTGGAGCAGCTGCCGGGATGGTTTGAAAATGAGCAGGCGCGCAAACAGTATGCGGGGGACTGCCAAAATCAGGCTGTGTTTTGCATGCGAAAAGAGGGAAAAGCAGCCGGGTTCTTGGCCGCAAAGCGGCTTTCGGATCGCGCCGCGGAGATCGCCGTGATGGGCGTCGCGCCGGAAATGCACCGAGGGGGCATCGGCCAGGCGCTTTTCTGGCGCTGTGCCGCGTGGTGCTGGCAAAATGGGATCGGCTATTTGCAAGTCAAAACGCTGGGCGAAAAGAACGCGGATGCGGGCTATGCCAGAACTCGGGCATTTTATCAAAAAATGGGCTTTGCGCCCTTGGAATGCTTTGATGAGATCTGGGGCAAAGAGAACCCCTGCCAGATTCTCGTGCGCTATTTCTTTGAGGATGGCATTGCCAAGCCATAAAAGGAGCAAATAAAAAACGGACAGCATCGCTGTCCGTTTTTTATTTGTTTATTCTTTAGCCCCATAGTGCACATGGAGCAATTCATGCTCTTTGCCTTTGAGAATGCCGGCATACAGCTCATCCATCAGAGGGTTGCTCTCCGAGCGCTTGATGGAGCACATCTTATCCGAAGCATAGAGCGCTTTGCCCCGCCGCTCTTTCCCTTCGTTGACGATATACGGCTGGCCCGCGCCGCTGACGCACCCGCCGTGGCAGGCCATCACCTCGACAAAATCGAAATGTTCGCCGCCCTTGATGCGGGAGATGACTTCTTCCGCGCCGTTCAGGCCGTTGACGATGGCGATTTTCAGCTCCTTCTCGCCGTAGGCGACGCTGAGCTCTTTGATATTCTCGTTGCCGCGCACGCCCGTCATGGCGATGCTGCGCAGTGCGCCCGGGGATTTATCCGTGGAAACCCGGCGAAGCACGGCTTCGGTTACGCCGCCGCTGACGCCGAAGATGACGCCGGCGCCCGTCATGGTGCCAAAGGGCATATCCACAGCCTCTGGCTCGATCTCCGAGAAGATGAGGCCGGATTCTTTGATCATGACGATGAGCTCCTGCGTGGTGATGACGTAATCCACCATGGGCTTGCCATCCTTCTGGAACTCCTTGCGGGCGGCTTCGCCCTTCTTGGCCGTGCAGGGCATGATGGCCACATGCACGCTGCGCTTGCCATCCTCCCGGCATTGTTCTTTGATGACGGAGGCGAACATCTGCATGGGGGAGCGGCAGGTGGAAACATTGGGCAAAAGCTCCGGGTGATTCTTCTGGCAGTAGTTGACCCAGGCCGGGCAGCAGGAAGTGAAGAGCGGCAGGTTTTCGCCTTTTTCCAGGCGGGCGAGCAGCTCTTTGGATTCCTCCAAAACAGTCAGGTCTGCACCGGTGGAAGTATCGAACACCTCATCGAAGCCCATGCGGCGCAGTGCGGCGACAATGCGGCCCATGGCATTCTCGCCCTCGCCGATGCCCAGCTCCTTGCCGATGGCTACGCGCACGGCCGGCGCGATCTGCGCGGTAACGTGCGTATTCTTATCGTCCAGCTCCTTCCAGACGCTGCTGACATCGCTCTTGACGACGATGGCGCCTGTGGGGCAGACAGCGGCGCACTGGCCGCAGCCAATGCAGTTGGATTCTGCCAGCGGCTTATCGAAAGCGGTCGCGATGGTCATTTTAGAGCCGCGCCGGGCGAAATCGATGGCGCCGACATGCTGCATCTCGTTGCACATGCGCACACAGTCGCCGCAGAGAATACATTTATGCTTATCCCGGGTGATGCAGAGCGAGGAATCATCGATGCAGGGCTCTGCCGCGGTATTGGGGAAGCGGACTTTGGTGATCTTGAATTTTCTGGCCAGATCCTGCAGCTTGCATTTTCCGTTGCTGGCGCAGGTGGTGCAATCCCGGCAATGGTTGGAGAGCAAAAGCTCCAGGATCATCTTGCGATATTTGCGCAGGCGCTCGGTGTTGGTATAGATCTCCATACCGGGCCGCGGGGGCGTGGAGCAGGCCGCTTCCATGCCGCCGCGCTCGTTTTCCACC
>JAHZHM010000159.1:6806-10566 GCA_019420265.1 Clostridiales bacterium | reverse complement strand
ACATCCGGCATGCTCCGTAGATGGAGAGCTCGGAGTGATAGCAGAATGTGGGCAGTTTGATGCCAATTTTACGGATGAGTTCAAGAAGGTTTTTCTCTCCGTTGATCTCGACGGGAATCCCATCGATGGTAAGATACTGTTTGTTTTCCATATTATGCCTCCTTGATCGCGTGGAACGGGCAGCTTTCCAGGCAAGCGCCGCATTTGATGCACTTTTCAGCGTCGATGACAAACGGCTGTTTGATCTTGCCGGAAATCGCGCCGACCGGGCAGATGCGGGAGCACTTGGAGCATCCCTTGCAAAGTGCAGGATCAATAGAAATGCGCTTCAGCTTCTGGCAGGCACCGGCAGGGCAGCGCTTCTCGTAGATATGCGCCTCATATTCCTCTCGGAAGCCCTTGATCGTGCTGACGACAGGCGAAGCCGCGGATTTGCCCAGCCCGCAGAGCGCCGTGGCCGAGATGGTGTCGGCCAGCTCCAGCAGCAGCTCGATATCGCCATCCTGGCCCTGGCCTGCGACGATGCGCTCCAAAATCTCCAGCATGCGCTTGGTGCCCTCCCGGCAGGGAACGCACTTGCCGCAGGATTCGTTCTGCGTGAAATTCATAAAGAACCGGGCGACTTCCACCATGCAGGTGTGCTCATCCATGACGACCAGACCGCCCGAGCCGATCATGGCGCCGGCTTTTTTGAGCGAATCGAAATCCAGCGGCAGATCCAGGTCTTTGCTGGTCAGGCAGCCGCCGGAGGGGCCGCCGATCTGCACGGCCTTAAACTGCGCGCCGCCGCGCATGCCGCCGCCAACCCCGAAGATGACCTCCCGCAGCGTCGTCCCCATGGGAACTTCGATGAGGCCGGTGTTTTCAATGTTGCCCGTCAGCGCAAAGGTCTTGGTGCCCGGGCTCTTTTCCGTGCCGTAGCTGTGATACCACTTCGCCCCGCGCTCGATGATCATGGGCACGTTGGCAAAGGTTTTGACGTTGTTGAGCACGGTGGGCATGTCGAACAGGCCATGCTCGACGGTGCGGGGCGGTTTTACCCGGGGCATGCCGCGCTTGCCCTCGATGGAGGCCGTCAGCGCGCTGCCTTCGCCGCAGACGAAAGCGCCCGCGCCGCGGTTGATATGCAGATGGAAGCAGAAGTCCGTCCCCAAAATATGATCGCCAATCAGGCCGAGTTCGGTGGCCTGCGCGATCGCCGTGCGCAAACGCTCAACCGCCATGGGGTATTCCGCGCGGACGTAGATATATCCCTCTGTGGCGCCGCAGGCCCGGCCGGCAATGAGCATGCCTTCCAGCATTTTATGCGGGTCGCCTTCCATGATGCTTCTATCCATAAATGCGCCGGGGTCTCCCTCGTCGCCGTTGCAGACGATATACTTCTGCGGTGCGTTCTGCCGGCGCACTTGCGCCCATTTGCGGCCGGTGGGGAAGCCGCCGCCTCCTCTGCCGCGCAGATTCGCCTCTGTAATTTCCTCGATGATCTCATCGCCGCTCAAATCAAAGAGCGCTTTTTCAAAGGCAGAGTAGCCGCCGATGCCCAGGTATTCCCGAATCGAGCTGGCGTTGATATGCCCGCAGTGCTCCAGCAAAAGGCGGGTCTGCTTCTGATAGAAGGGGATCTCCTCCTGTTTTGCATAGGCTTTGCCGTTTTGGTGGTAGAGCAGGCGCTCGATAATCTCGCCGCCCAGGATGGTGCGGGAGACGATCTCCTCGCAGTCCTCCAGCTTGACTTTGGTATAAAGATAGCCTTCCGGCTCGATGCGCAGCAGCGGGCCCATCTCGCAGAAGCCGTGGCAGCCGCTCTTCTTTAGGCCGATGCTGTGTTCATGCGGTTCCTCCTGCAACTCGATTTCGCAGCGGATGCCGTTTTCCTCGATGAGTGTTTTGAGGCGATCGAAAATCTCCAGCGAGCCGCTGGAAATGCAGCCCGTGCCCGCGCAGACCAGAATCTTTTTCTGCTCTGCGGCCAGAGAGCGCGCGTAAATTTCCCGGAGCATTTGCAGCTCCTGGCGGCTAGTTAGCTTCTGCATGAGCAAGTTCCTCCTTCAGTTCGGCGATGAGCTCGGCGGCTTTTTCCGGCGTCATCGCGGGGTGGACTTTGTCATTGACGGTCAGCACGGGTGCCAGGCCGCAGGCACCCAGGCAGGAGACCGTCTCGACGGTAAAGCCGAGATCTTCCGTCGTTACCTGGCCAGGGGCAAGGCCCAGCTCGCTGCGCAGCCGCTCCAAAATCGGGATGGATTTGCGGACGTGGCAGGCCGTTCCATCGCAGACTTTGATGACGAACTTCCCCTTGGGTTCCAGCGAGAAATTCTCATAGAACGTGGCGACGGAATAGATCTGTGCTTCGCTGATGCCGATTTTGCTTGCCAGATAGGGGAAAACTTCCCGGGGCAAATAGCGATAATGCTCCTGAACCGCCTGCAAAATGGCGATGACAGAGCTGGGTTTTGCGCCCAGCTCTTCGAGGATCGCATCCAGCACAGTATAATCGAAAGACTGCTCCGAATGATTCATAGATAAAACTCCTTTATAAATATGCGATCATATGATTCTGTTTTTTCTTTCATCGCCCGCCGCACAAAAACAGGCAATGAAAATAGCATTTTGGCGCATAAATCGCCAAATTTATTTTATCAGAAGAAAAAGGAAATGTATATATCGGTATAAGAATATCGATATATAAAAGCGCATATATCAAATAAATATTTTTGGCATGATAAGGAAAAATAGGAAAGAGCATCCGAAGATGGGCGCAAAAAAAGACCGCATATTGCGGCCTTTTTCAAATGATGCAGGAAACTGCCCGCTTTAGAAGACAAACCGCGCGGCCACCAGCAAATCCATATAGTTTTTGGAATCCATGGCGATGGTGTTGTCGTCTATCTTTCGGAAGCCCGGGAAGAAGGACATTTTTGTCGCCAAGGTATGGTCTTTATAGCAAATTTCAAAATGGTAGCTTTCGGGCAGTGTGCAAAGCGCGCCGGATAAATCCTGGCGCAGGGCTTGCTCCGCCTGTTCGCGGATTTTCTGGACGGCCAAAGAGGGCGCCATGCTGCGCGTGGAACCGCCAAAGCCGCTTTTCACCGCCAGGGCCTTGAGCTTCGGGTGCAGGGAGGCGCAGTCCTCGCAGAGCATCTGATCGCCAGAGAGGAACACAGTGGGGACGCCTTCCAGCGCGCAGGCCCAGCTGTGCATCTGAAATTCGCTGACCTTCTGGCCGTTGATTTTCACCCAGAACAGCCGCTGGTTATTCGTGTGCGAAAGCGGGCTGCCCTCCCGGCCGGCAGCGGAGTGATAGCCGATGAACAGCGCGGCATCAAAGCTTTTATCGATGCCCTCCACCATGCAATAGGGATGGCCGCTCCAGCCGCGGATGACTTCCGCGCAGGCAGGGAGCTGATGAATATCGATATTCGTTCCAGTCTCGTGTGCATCGCGCACTAAAATATAATCGGCGCCTGCGGCAATGGCGCCTTCGCAGGCAGCTTTCACTTCCGCCGTCATCTGCGCGGCATGCGCCTGGGCCACGGCCTGCGTCTGCGTCTCGGTTTCGCTCCAGAGCGTCGTGGTGGCGATGCCCTCAATGTCGGCGCTGATAAAAACTCTCATTTTTCTCTCCTTTGCATTTTGAAATAGCCAAGCGGGCTATTTAATTTGAAATTGTAGAAAATTGGCATTCTTTTGAAAGCCAAAATCCTCATAAAGCGGAACACCTTGATTGGAAGCGGTGATCTGCACAACTCCACATCCCCAG
>JAHZHM010000159.1:0-6796 GCA_019420265.1 Clostridiales bacterium | reverse complement strand
GGCTTTGGCCTCTGCGACGATTTTCCCCAGAAGCGCCTTGGCGATGCCCCGCCGGCGATAGGGCTTTTTGGTATACATGCTGGAAACCAGAGCGATTTTTCCCGAAGGGTTGCTGGCATACGGGGGCTTTTCCACAAGGGAAATGCCGCTGGTTGCGATGATCTGCCCGCCGCAGCAGGCCACCCACGAGGCAAAACTGCCGTCCGCCATGTGCCTCTGATAATAAGAGGAAAGCGAAGCTTCCAGTTCAGGCGGGAGTCCTGCGCCCTCTTCCTTCAGCTGCTCCAGCCGCAGCTGGATAAACGCCGGAATTTCGCCCGGCAATAGCCTGCGCATGAAAATTTCGTCCATAGATCTCTCCTAAGATAGCTGATAGATGGAGCGCAGCAAAAGGGTGCCCGTCTGGGTTTTGAAAATATGCTGCATGGCGTTTTGTATCTTCTCTTTGGAGTGCCCGCCTTCGTCTGCATTGACGAGATAATCTGCCTCGATGAGAATCTGGTAATCCATTCCATCTGCGCCGCTGGGCGTATGATGATGCCCCACGAGATAGGCGATGCGGTCAATGGCCTTTTCCGAAAGGCCAGAATCCTTCAAAAATTTCAAAACCAGCGCAGGGCTTTCTATCTCCTGGTTTTTGCCGCTGGTATTGCCGTATTTGACGCGGCAAAGCGGGCAGGCAATATCGTGGACGATTGCCGCTGCTTCCAGGATTTCCTGCGTCTGTGCATCCAGCCCTTCGCACTGCCCGATGGTCTTGGCATAAGCATAGACTTTCAGGAAGTGATTGATGTCGTGGATATTTCCGCTGGACTGCGCGATCATTTTCTGCATGAGCTGAGCGATGAGCATGGTTGCCTCCCGAGCGCGTTAAAACTGATGGCAGCAGAGAATTTCGCCGTAATAGATTGTGTGATAATCCCCGGTGGCATAGTGCTTAGAGACGATCTCCCGATCCAGCTCAGCCTCGGGCATCTGCATTTTATAGATCACCCGGCATTCATAAGCTGCGCCGCAGCCCTTAATGCGCGGAACGGAGATTTTCTCGGAAGCTTCCATCTCCAGGCCAAGCTCCGCAATTTTATCCATATCCCTGCCGGATTTCGTCCCGGCGATGGCCAGCTCTTTTTTCATGGGCTGCAGGCTGGAAGGGACGCACACGGTGAACTCGCCCAGCTCCTCCAGCTTGACATGCGAATACCGCGAAAGGCGGACGGGAACCGCAAATACCGGCTTATTCCACATAATGCCCGCCGTGCCCCAGCCGATGGTCATGATATTGGGCTGCTCCTTGCCCGTCACCAAAAAACAGCCGCCATGCCGCAATTTTTCTTCCAGCGGCGCAAAAATTTCCGCCTGTTCGACAATCGCCATAAAACGCATCCTCCGATTTTTTAGGTATGCTTTCATTATATGTGCGGCTGAGAAAAATAGCAAGGAAAGCGACTGCGAAAAAGCGGCAAAAAAGCAAGAAGCCCGGGATAGCCCCGGGCGTTCTTTAATGGTCTCTTTTTGGAATGTACCTGGAAAAAAGGGATAAGCACCAAAGACCAGCTATTCCCACGAGAGAATAGATAATCCGGCTTAGGATGGCCGTCTGCCCGCCGCAGATTGCAGCGACGAGATCGAACTGAAACAGCCCGATGAGAAGCCAGTTAATCGCGCCGATAATGACTAAAATAAGTGCTGCGATATCCAAAACTATCAACTCCTTTCGGAGATAGTCTGCCCGAAAATGAATATTCTATGAATCCTCTGGCAAAATTTCAATTTCAAAAAAATCGAAGGAAATCGGCTCGATAAAATCCGAAGCCATAAACTTTGTTTTGCGAAAAGCAGAAAGCTCTCGGGCGTGCTTGGAAACCCAAACGGGCTCAGCGATATCCAGGCTTTTGTAAATTTGCTCCAGGCACTCCAGCAGTGCCTGCCCGGTTTCCTCCTGCTGGCTGGCGGCGGTTGTGCTGGCGATAATTTTGTGATTTTTATTTAAAATTCCCCAAACTCGCATATTTTTTCCTTTCTATCATCTGTTTTTACAAATTTTTTTGATAACGCCCATCGCGCCTGCGAAAGACGATGGTAAATAACGCCAGGGCAAAAAGCACGCTGCGCTGTTTGCGGCCGATTGCGGGCGAAAAGCACTTTTTTGTGCGATGATAAAATTATACCAAGCGGACAAGCATCTTGCAATTTTTATCGTTTACAAGTACAATTTACTGTAAGAAAATTTGTATGTATTTGACGAAAGGGCGGAGCAAGCAATGGGAAAAACACTGACGTATAAAATTTTGGAAAACCACCTGAAATCCGGCGAAATGGTGCCGGGCGGCGAAATCTCCATCGGCATCGACTATACGCTGACGCAGGATTCGACGGGCACAATGGCCTATCTGCAATTCGAGGCCATGGGGATTCCGAGAGTCAAAACGAAAAAATCTCTGGCCTATATCGATCATAATATGCTGCAATCGGGCAGCGAAAATGCGGATGATCACAAATTCATCGAGACGGTTGCCAAAAAGCACGGCATCTATTTCTCGCGGCCGGGCAACGGCATCTGCCATCAGGTTAATCTGGAGCGCTTTGGCGTGCCCGGGGCGACGCTGCTGGGCTCGGATAGCCATACGCCCACCGGCGGCGGCATCGGCATGATCGCCATTGGCGCCGGCGGGCTGGATGTGGCCGTGGCCATGGGCGGCGGCGCATACTATCTGAATATGCCCAAAGTCGTCAATGTGGAGCTGAAGGGCAAGCTGAACCCGGGTGTTTCCGCCAAAGATGTCATTTTGAAAGTTTTGCAGGAGCTGACGGTAAAAGGCGGCGTGGGCAAAGTCATCGAATATAGCGGCGAAGGCATTGCGGCGCTGAGCGTGCCGGATCGGGCGACGATCACCAACATGGGCGCCGAGCTTGGCGCGACAACTTCCATCTTCCCCAGCGATGAAGTGACCAGAAGCTTTTTAAAAGCCCAGGGCAGAGAGCAGGATTATACGCCGCTTTCGGCGGATTCGGATGCGGTCTACGATGAGCATCTGGTCATCGATCTCGGCTCGCTTGCGCCGCTGGCAGCCTGCCCGCATAGCCCGGATAACATCGAGACGGTGGAAAATCTCGCGGGGATGAAGGTGGATCAGGTCTGCATTGGCAGCTGCACCAACTCTTCCTATACAGATATGATGAAAGCCGCCGCCATTCTCAAGGGCAAAAAGGTTGCGGATCATGTGAGCCTGGTCATCGCGCCGGGAAGCCGCCAGGTTTTCAATATGCTGGCAAAGAACGGTGCGCTGGCGGATATGGTTGCGGCAGGCGCGCGCATTTTGGAATGCGCCTGCGGGCCCTGCATTGGCATGGGGCAGTCTCCAGCGACGGATGCCGTCTCGCTGCGGACGTTCAACCGCAACTTCTTTGGCCGCAGCGGAACGCCCAGCGCCAGCGTCTATCTGGTTTCGCCGGAAACGGCGGCAGCCAGCGCCATCGCCGGCGTGTTCACCTCGCCGCTGAGCCTCCCGCAGAGCAAGCTAGCCGAGCTTTCCATCAAGATGCCCGAAGTGTTTGAGGTCAACGACAATATGGTCGTGGCCCCGGCGGAGGAGGGTGCGCAGGTGGAAGTCGTCCGCGGCCCGAACATCAAGCCGTTCCCCATCAACCAGGCGATGCCCGAGGAGATTGGCGGGGAAGTGCTGCTGAAAATGGAAGATAATATCACGACGGATCATATCATGCCCAGCAACGCCAAGCTGCTGCCCTACCGCTCGAATATCCCGTACCTTTCGGATTATTGCCTCTCGCCTGTGGATGCGGATTTCCCGGCGCGGGCAAAGGAAAAGAACGGAGGATTTTTGGTGGCCGGCCAGAACTATGGCCAGGGCTCTTCCAGAGAGCACGCGGCGCTGGTTCCGCTGTATCTTGGCATCAAGGGCGTTATCGCGAAGAGCTTTGCCCGCATTCACATGAGCAACCTCATCAACTCGGGCATTCTGCCGCTGGTTTTTGCAAACGAAGCGGATTACGATAAAATCAGCCAGGGCGATGCGCTGAGCATCGAGCATGCGCAGCAGAAAACCCGGGGCGAAGAGCCGTTTGTTCTGCGCAACCTCACCAAAGGCGAGACGTATGAAGTGAAGCTGGAAGTTTCGGATCGTCTGCGGGAAATTCTGCTGGCAGGCGGGCTGCTCAACCATACCAAGAAGAACGCGGGAAAATAAGAGAGGGAATATGGGCTCTTATGGAAAAGTGCCGGAGGCGGTCATCCGCAGAATGCCCAAATACTATCGGTATTTGAGCGATAAGCTCTTGCAGGGAGAGGAGCGGATCTCCTCTTACCGCATGAGCGAGGAGCTTGGGATGAACGCTTCGCAGATCCGCCGGGATTTGAACTACTTTGGCGGCTTTGGGCAGCAGGGATATGGATATTCCATCGGCAAACTGCGCGATGAGATCACGGCCATTTTAGGCTTGAAGCAGGCGTATGGGGCGGTGATCATCGGCGCGGGCAATATTGGGCGCGCGCTCGTCCGCTATTCGGGGTTTGCCTGCGAGCGGTTTCAGATTATCGGTGTGTTCGATGTGCGGCCCGAGGCCATAGGAGAGACGGTGGGCGGATGCACGGTGCGCCATGTTCAAACGCTGGAAGCGTTTGCCGGAGAAACCCGCATTGACCTCGGCGTGATTTGCACGCCCAAAGAAGTTGCGCAGGAGACGGCCTCTATGCTCTGCAAGCTGGGAGTTCGGGGCATTTGGAACTTTGCGCCGACGGATGTGGAAGTGAGCCAGGGTGTGCAGCTGGAAAATGTGCATTTGAGCGATAGCCTTTATGTGCTGCTCTATCACATGAAGCAGCAGGGCGATTGAATGATAGAAGGGACAAAATAGAGCAATGGCAGGAAGAAAACGCGGCTATCAGAGCAGCTACCGCAGCAGAAATACAAAAGCGAAAACCGGCCGGTCGGCCGAAGGAAATAGAAAACGGCGGGGGAATAACCGGCAGCTATGGGTTGTCGTCTGCATTGTGGCGGCGGTTTTGCTCATGGCGGCAGGCGCTTATTTCATTTTCTTTGCAGGGAGCGGCGAACTGACGCCGGAAAAGCGCGCAGAGATTTTGGCCAGCGGCAAGTTTGAGACGGGTGTGAGCATTGAAGGAATCGACGTCTCAGATAAAACCTATGCCGAGGCCGAGCCGCTGGTTGCGGAGAAAATGCAGCTCAAGCTCTCGCAGTTATCGATAGAGTATACAGTCGATGGCGTGGCCTATGCGCTGGATAGCGAGATGTTGGGCGCGAGCATCGATTACCCTTCCGTGATGGAGCAAGCCCTTTTCTATGGCAAGGATGGAACGGCTTCGGAAAACCGCGAGGCGAAAAAGAAGGCGGAAAAAGAGGGAATGAACTTCCCGCTGACGGTGCAGGCCTCCGAGCAGACGCTCAAAGCCAGCCTGGAGACCATGGGCGAGCGCTATAATACGCCGGTTCAGAATGCGGAGATCGTCATCAGCGAGACCAAAGATGAGGAGAATTTGCAGCTAAACGGCGCGCTGAGCATCAAAGAAGAGGCGGTTGGCAGGGAAGTGGACGATGAAAAGCTGGCGGCGGCCATTTTGGAGAAATTGGCGGCAGACGATTTGAACAGCCAGATTGCCGCGGAGATCGCCGAGACGCAGCCAACGCTGACCAAAGCGGAGCTGGAGGAGAATTGCCAGCTCATGGCCTCGTATACAACGCGGTTCAAGGATTCCAAATATGAGCGCCGCTATAATATCTGGCGCATGGCCACGGTGGTCAACGGCACCGTGCTCCAGCCGGGTGAAAAATGGTCCATCAACGATGCGGCCGGCCCGCGCACCAAGGAGACGGGCTGGAAGGATGCCGCCGGCATCAACGATGGAAAATATGTGGAGGAGCCGGGCGGCGGCATTTGCCAGGTCTCTTCGACGCTGTATATCGCGCTGATCAAGAGCGAAGTGAAAATTACAACGCGCTCGCATCACTCCTGGCCGCTGGGCTATGTGCCCACAGGGCTGGATGCAACTATCTCCACCGGCGGGCCAGACTTCGTCTTCCAGAATAACTACGATACGCCTATTGCCGTTGTGGCAGTGGTGGACGGCAAAAACGACAGAACAGTTACCATCAAAGTATACGGCCCCAAGATGGATTACGACGTCAGCTTTGAAGTGGAGGATGTCAAAGATGAGGAGCCGACGGAATCGCCGGCCATCACGGTGGATCCCGAGCTCAAACCCGAAGCATCCCAGTGGGTCAAGCCGCGGCATAACTACATCCAGGTGAAAGTCTGGAAGATCAAGAAGGATAAGCAGAGCGGCAAGCAGATAGGGGAAAAGGAGCTGTTTTCTACGGAGACATACCGGGCTTTCCCGGGAACGCTTGCAGTCGGCCCGTCGCCCTCTCCCTCGCCTTCCGAGGCGCCGTCTGCAGCGCCGGATGCTTCGCCTTCCAGCGAGCCGGCACCGGCGCTACCCAGCGCTTCTTCCTAGAAAATAAAGGCAAAATAGCGACAAAAAGTGCGGAGAAATTTTCCTCCGCACTTTCTTTATTTTAAGGCTTTTCTATTGACAAAAACAGGGAGGGATTATAGAATAAGAACAGCACGTGGTTATGCGGGTGTAACTCAATGGTAGAGTTCCAGCTTCCCAAGCTGGCTACGTGGGTTCGATTCCCATCACCCGCTCCAAAATACCACGTGACTACCACATTCTAGTCAGGCTTACACAGGAAAGCAAGTAAAAAAGGAGAAAGAGAATGGCAAAGGAAGTATTTCAGAGAAATAAACCGCATGTCAA
>JAHZHM010000158.1 GCA_019420265.1 Clostridiales bacterium | reverse complement strand
AAACCCCAAGGTCCATCAGCGCCCCGTTGCACATCTCCGGCCGGAACGCGTTTTCGATGATGCCTTTTTTGAAATTGTCGTAGCGGGAAGAGTAGGCCCCGCAGGTCAGCACAACCCGGCGAATCTTGCCCAGCTCGGCCAGGCTCTGGCGGATGAGCTCCAAATCCGGGTTAAAGGCGATGCGAATGGCCTCCAGGCAGACCAGCCCCTTCTGCTCTGCCAGGGCGAGCATCTGCCGGTATTCCCTCTGGTTGGCCGCGGCAGATTTCTCCACCAGCACATGTTTGCCCGCAGCCAGCAGCTTCATGGCATATTCGTGGTGCGTGAAGTTGGGCGTTGCGATATACACCGCGTCCACATCCGGGCAGGCGGCCAGGTCGTCCACGCTGGTAAAATAGCGCTTCGCGCCCCATTTTTGCGCAAAGGCTTTGGCGTTTTGCTCGTTTCTGGAGCAGACGGCCTCCAGCGTAAAGCCCGTGCAGTGCCGGCTGGCCTCCAGCAGATATTCCGTGATAAAGTTGGTGCCGATTGTCGCAAGGCGTACCATTTGATTCCCTCCTAAACTGAAGTTTCCCTTTGGCGGCGCAGTGCTCCGCCGCTTTCAAATCTGCTTTCAGTATAAGGCAAAAAGCGCCCTGCGTCAATTTGGGTAGAAAAAATCCCGGCTATGTAGTACACTATAACTTAGGCGAGATGCCCTCCGCCTCCCAGGCGGCGGGCACCATTTTTCAATCCGCAGGAGCCGCGCCTTGCCGCGTGAATTGGCTTGGAGCTTTCAGGCGGGCGGCGCTCAAAGAAGAAGGAGTGCTTTATAAAAAATTCCGCTTTGGGGGCGGGCTTTGCCCCGGAAAAGAGGTATCGCATGCAGCGAAAGAAAATTGCCGTCGGCATGTCCGGCGGGGTAGATTCGGCCGTGGCCGCCTTTCTGCTCAAAGAGCAGGGGCACGATGTCACGGGGATTTTCATGAAAAACTGGGATGAGCAGGCCGAGGGCAGCGAGGAATGCACCGCCGCCGAGGATTTCGACGACGTCCGCGCCGTATGCGACCACATCGGCATCCCTTATTATACCGTCAATTTCACGCAGGAATACTGGGAGCGGGTTTTCTCGATTTTCCTCAAAGAATACCAGGCCGGGCGCACGCCCAACCCGGATGTGCTGTGCAACCGGGAGATCAAGTTTGCCGCTTTTCTGGATTTTTGCATGCAGACGGGCGCCGAAGCCATGGCCACCGGGCACTATTGCCGCCTTTCCCGGGAAAACGGGGAAGTGCAGCTGCTAAAAGGGCTGGATCCGGGCAAAGACCAGAGCTATTTTCTCTGCATGCTCACCCAGCAGCAGCTTGCCCCGGCCATGTTCCCGGTGGGAGATCTGCAAAAAGAGCAGGTGCGGGAAATTGCCCAAAAAGCCGGCCTGCCCGTGGCAAAGAAGAAGGATTCCACAGGCATCTGCTTCATCGGCGAGCGCAAGTTCCGGGAATTTTTAAAGAAATACCTGCCCGCCCAGCCGGGGGAGATGCGCACGCTCTCGGGCGAGGTGGTCGGCCGGCATGAGGGGCTGATGTACTATACCCTGGGCCAGCGGCGCGGCCTGGGCATTGGCGGCGCGGGCAACGGCCAGCGCTGGTTTGTGGTGCGCAAGGATTTGGAGCATAATATCCTGTATGTGGAGCAGGGCGCGGATAGCCCGGCTCTCTACTCCAGCCGCTGCAAAACAGAGCCGTTCCACTTCATCAGCCCGCCCGGGCAGAGCGAGTTTTCCTGCACCTGCCGCTATCGCTACCGCCAGCCGGATCAGGAGGTGCGCGTCTTCGTGCAGGAGGGCGGCGAGGTGGTCATCGAGTCGAAGCAGCCGCAGCGCGCCGTCACCCCCGGGCAATACGCCGTGCTGTATCAGGGGGATGTCTGCCTGGGCGGAGGGGTCGTCTCAGAGCTGGATTGCTAGCATAGCGGAATCCGCCGGCCAGCGGGCAAATGCCCCCTTGTGCCCGGCAAATGCGCACCCCTTTTGGTTTGCCAAGGCCGGATGGGCAAAGCGCGGCATCGCCGCAGGGAAGGCCCGCGCTGGCAAGATAGAAGTGCGCTTGCGCTCTGTGCCGCCTCTTGCGCCGGAGGGCCATTCGCAGGAGTGCCGCCCGCGGTATGATGGGTAGCCGCGAAGGGATAAGGATGTTTCTGCCCAAAGAGGCGGCTTGGCCCGGCCTTTGAACGCAGGCGGGGCGTATGCTCTTGGCCGGAACTATCATAAA
>JAHZHM010000157.1 GCA_019420265.1 Clostridiales bacterium | reverse complement strand
AGGTGTTTTTTGGGACATATCGGGTAACGGATCAGAACCCTATGGGTCAGGTTTTGAAAGACGCATATGAATGTGGATACCGTTCCTTTGATTCGGCCTCCTTCTACAAAAATGAGCAGGAAATAGGAGAGGTTTTTGCCTCTATGGGCGTCATGCCGGATGTTTTGCTGACGACGAAAGTCTGGAACGATGTAGAGGGCTATGACGCGGTACTGCGCGCATTTGAGGAAAGTGAAAAAAAGCTTGGGCGCATCGATATTTATCTGCTTCACTGGCCGGCCAGAGAGTTTGTTTCACGCTGGAAGGCGCTGGAAACGCTTTACCGGGATGGAAGAGTGAAAGCGATTGGCGTTTCCAACTTTAAGAAGCATCATCTGGAAGAGTTGGCACAGCACGCGCAGATTCAGCCCATGATCAACCAGATTGAAGCGCACGGCTATTTCATGGATGAGGAGACGATTTCCTACTGCCAGAGCCAAGGAATCGCTCTGCAGGCCTGGCGGCCTTTGATGCGCACGGGAAATATGCTGCAAAATGTGGAAATTGCAGAGATTGGCCGGCAGCATGGAAAAACTGCGGCGCAAGTTGCCCTGCGCTATTTGATTCAGAGAGGCTTTACCGTGATTCCGAAATCCGTACACAAAGAGCGGATGCAGGAGAATATCGATATTTTTGACTTTTCTTTGACGGAAGAAGAGATGTGCTTTATGCGGACGCTGAACACCGGCAAGCGGACAGCCGGCGATCCGGATACTTTCATATTGCCGTAAAAAAGCCTGAAAGATGGGGGAGAGGAAATGGCAAAGACGATTCTAATCGTAGACGATGAACCGAGTGTAATCAAGGGGCTGCGCTTCAACTTGGAGCAGCAGGAAGGCTATGTGGTGGATGCCGCGACGGATGGAGAGGCGGCACTGGAGCTATTTGAGCCGGAAAAATACGATATGGTTTTGCTGGATTTGATGCTGCCCAAGCTGGATGGAATGGAAGTTTGCCAGCGGATTCGGGCGGTTTCGGATGTGCCCATCATTATGCTGACGGCAAAAGGCGAAGATATCGATAAAATTATGGGGCTGGAATATGGCGCAGATGATTATATGACAAAGCCCTTCAACATGCTGGAGCTCAAAGCACGCATCAAAAATATCTTCCGCCGGCTGGATAATGCGAAGGGAAAGGCAAGCGTTACTGTCGCGAAAGTGGATGATATGACGGTGGATTTCATCAGCCGAAGCGTTACGATTGCGGGCAGGGAAGTGAACCTGACGGCAAAAGAGTTCGATTTGCTGCAGTTGTTTATCAGCAATAAAGGCGTTGTATTTGAGCGGGAGAAACTGCTTGAGCTGATTTGGAAGCAAAAAGGCGATCTGCGCACGGTGGATGTTCATATCCGCCGCCTGAGAGAGAAAATAGAAGAGGAACCGGCCCACCCGCGGTATA
>JAHZHM010000156.1 GCA_019420265.1 Clostridiales bacterium | reverse complement strand
TTTCTACCGCAAGGCAATTTTATCCAACCGCTCTTTTGCGCTGCTGGATCAAGGCGGCTATGCCAAGGCCCGGCGCATTCGCTTCGATATTCTCAATGCGATCTCCGAGATGGTGCGGGAGAAAGGCAAAGTGGAATATCTTTGTGAGCAGGGCATGGCGGTGATTCACCGCAGCATCAACTATGTCATTCCGCTGGTTTTGGCAGAGCTGGAAGAGGGGCGCGAATGGGAAGAGATTTCCACAGCGTATTTGAATATCCTAAGGCGGCGGCTGGAGCTTTAAGGGAAAATACAGACGGCAGCGGGATTCTCGCTGCCGCTTTTTTATATCGGGCGCGCAAGAAGCCGAAGGCAAGATGAGGGAGAAAACAATAGGAAACAAGTGAAAAAGCAAAAATTTTTTTGTTTGGGGAACTTTACCGATGTTTTAGGCGATTTAGAGCCAAAAACGCTTTGAAAAACCAAAAAAGCACGATTAAAACGAGGAGTGCATCCCTTGACGAAAGGGGGATGGAGGAATATCATAGAAATAGACGTTATCCCATGACAGGAGAATACGCTCGAATTTTTTGTGGAAAAGGAGTCTTTATGCTTTCGCGCTTAAAGAGTAAACATCCATATCTTTTTACGCTCTCTTTCATGGAGTTTATCGGATACGGCACATCCATCGCCGCGCTGGGATATCTGACGGTCTTTTTGCAGGAAGTTGGGCTGGACGCCGCGCAGGTTGGCATGGTGACGGCGATTAACTCTGTGGTCGGCATGGTGGCCTCGCCTTTTTGGGGCATCGTCAGCGATAAAATGCAGTCCATGCGCAAAACGCTGCTCATCTGCATGAGCGTGGCCATGGTGCTTTGGTTTTTTGTCCCGGCCAGCAGCCAGTGGTTTTTATGGGGCATGCCGGTGATGTCTGTTCTGCTGCCCGTTACCAACTTTTTCCGCGCGCCCATGTCCTCGCTGGTGGATAGCTGGACGGTGCGCAGCGCCAACGAGCACAGATTAAATTTCAATACCATGCGCATGTTCGGCACAATCGGCTATTCGGCCACGGGCGTCTTTTTGAGCTGGCTGACGGCGAAATTCGGCGTTAACTGGGCATTTTATGTGCATACCATGATGCTGGCGGCGGCAATTATCGTCTGCCTTATGATGAAAAATGAAGATCGGCGGGGTGCCGAGGCCAAGGCAGAGCAGATTTCCCTGCGGGATATGCACTTTGGCAAGCTGTTTAAGAATTACAGCTTGGTAACCTATTTCATCTATCTGGTTCTATACTGCATTCCCCTCAATTCCGGCGATACTTTTTTGCCCTATCTGATGGAGGAGATTGGCATTACGCCCAAGCTCGTCGGCATTATTATGGCCGTGCGTTCGGCGATGGAGATCCCGATTTTGCTGGGCTTCCATAAATTCCGCGCGAAATTTTCGCTGCCCACGCTGCTCACGTTCCAATGTGCGTGCTATATGATGATCTATTTCTCGCTCACTGTGATCAAGAGCAAACTCTTATTCATCCTTGTCATGTGCATTCAGGGCATGTCCAGCGGCATTGAAATTGGGTGCGCGAATAACTATGTCTATGCCCTGGCACCGGATGAGCTCAAGAGCACGGCGGTCATGCTGGGCAACGCGATGTGGGCGCTTTCCGGCTTTTTGGCCAATTTCGTGGGCGGCTATATCGTGCAGTATAGCGGGATTCGCACCTACTATATCGCCATGGGCATCATCGGGCTGGTAACGACGTTGTTTTTTGCGGCCAGCTTCCCGATTGGCAGAAAGCATTTTGGGGTTCAGCTGCCGGAGAGCGTGGGCAAAACAGGGCGCAGATAAGGCGCTGGCAAAGAGAAAGAATGAGGCGGCGGGGGATATGCCGATGGCAAAGGCAACGCCGCTTTTTTACGGGCTCATTTGGCCTGGTGTTTGAAAGGTGAAAGGAGCTTCATGGCAGAAAAGAAGCTAAAATCTAAAAAAGAATACTGCTTGCGGTTCTCCGCGATCGAATTTATCGGCGCATCCGTCTATCTGGCGGCGATGGGGTATCTTTCTGTCTATTTGCAGAGCACGGGCATGGAGAGCGCGCAAATCGGCATCATCTATTCGCTCAACAGCCTGGTGAGCATCTGCGCGACGCTCTTTTGGGGCGTCATCAGCGATAAGATCAGGTCGGTGCGCAAGGTCTATCTGATCTGCCTGCTGGCGGCGGCCATCATCTGGCCGTTTATTCCGGCAACGGTTCCGCTGAAAATCAAGGGATATTCTCTGGCAATTCTGACGATTCCGCTCTCGGCCTTTGTGCGCATGCCCATCGGCGGGCTGACGGATAACTGGGTTTTGCAGTTCTCCAATAAATTTGGCGCGAACTACGGGCGCATCCGCCTGTGGGGGACGATAGGGTATGTGGCGCTGGGGCTGGTTTTGACGGCGATCATGCCATTTGTCGGCGTGCCGGCGACGTTCTATATCTATTCGGGGCTGGTGCTGCTGGTTTTTGTCATGGCGCTGTTTGTGGGCGAGGAGACGCTGGATAAAGGGCAGAAGCAGAGCAGTTCGCTCAAGGATTTGCAGCTGGGCAGGATTTTCAAAAATTATTATCTGATGTCGTATATGCTCTTTACCGTCATCATGTATTGCGGCTCGGAAGCGTTTTTGCCTTATCTGATGGAAGAGATCGGCATGGATACCAACCGCTTGGGCATGCTCTATTCCATCCGCTCCCTGCTGGAGCTGCCCATTTTATATACAGCGGTGAAGCTGAGACGGCGCATTGCGCTGCCCGTTTTCATTCTGATTCAGGGCTCGATGTATGTCATCATGTTCCTTTCCTATTCCTGCATTCAGGGTGCGGCGCTGTTTATCATCGTTACGATGCTGCAAGGGCTCGCATCGGGCATCGATGTCGGCCTGGGCTCGGCATATATCTTTGCCTTGGCACCGGATGAGCTCAAAAGCACGGCGCATCTGATGAGCTATGCCATGGCCTATTTGGCGAATATGCTGGGCAGCCTGCTGGGCGGCTTTATCGTGGATTTGATGGGCGTGCGCAGCTATTATTTGGTTACTGGCCTGATGATTGGGGGAGCGCTTTTGCTCTATATGCTGACGTTCGTGCTGGGCAAAAAGGTGTTCAAAATTCCGCTGCCCGATCATGTGCGCTCGACGCATAAGCAGCTGCAATTAGAGCAGGCGCAGAAACAAGCCGAAGAGCAGGCAGAGGGCGCATAAAGAGCATTCTTTTGGAGGAGCGGCGATGCAGGGAAATAAACCAGGCTCGGGGCAGAAAAGGGAACAGAACTATATGATGCAGGGCATGGCGCTGGGCATGTGCCTTGGGATGGCGGCAGGCGCCATCGTTGGCGCGATGATGCATAACCTCGCCAGCGGCATGAGCTTTGGCGTCAGCCTGGGGATGTGCGCAGGCATGGGCATTGGGTTTTTGGTAAAAAAGAAGAATTAAATGCTCTGGGCAGTTGGCGCAGGACAAGAGTAAATAAAAAAGGAGGCTTCTTTGGGAGGCCTCCTTTTGTTTTAGGGGTAATTCGAGATGAGCAGTTCGCTGACTTTCCCGCGCCCATTTCCCTTGGCGCTGATGGCGCGCCCCACGCGCAGCCGATGGATATGGAAGGGGGCATAAAGCTCATCAAAGAAGGTATCATTTGGATCGCTGTTTTTGGGATCCGAATTGCTGAGCAGCAATCTTGCGCCGCGATCAGCCATGGCTGCGAAAAAATCGGCCAAAGCGCGCTGAGAATCATCGTCGAACGCATCCTGAGTATAAGCGGTAAAGCTGGAGGTGGGCGAAAGCGGACGATAGGGCGGATCCAGATAGACGAAAGTATTGGCATCGATGAAATCGGCAGATTGTGCATAGCTGCCGCAGACCAATTCCACATGTTCCAGCACAGCGGAAGCGGCGCGCAGGAGCGGCGCATTGACAATTTCTGGCGCACGGTAGCGCCCGATGGGGACGTTGAACTTCCCGTCTCGACTGACGCGATAGAGTCCATTATAGCAAGTCTTATTTAGAAATAGGAAAAGCGCGGCACGCTCCAGATCGGGCGGAGAGTTTGGCGCACAGAATGGGCCGGCGTTAAACTGATTGCGCTTCTCATAATAATAGAGCTTGCGCGCGGCCGCATCCAAGGGGAGATATTGCGCGGAAAACTGCTCTAATCGCTGGATAAGCTGCTGCACATGGCGCTGCACCACGCGATAGACGTTGATCAGATCGGGGTTGGTATCGCTGAGATAAGCCTGCTCGATATGATAGTGCGAGAGGACATGGAATAGAACGGCGCCGCCGCCCACGAATGGCTCTGCGTAGCGCGTAATCTCGCCGCCCAAACGCGCGGGGTAGTGCGCGGCAATTTCCGCAAGAGAACGGCTCTTGCCGCCGGCCCATTTGAGAAAAGGGTGCGCAAACAAAGGCTTCTGTGCGGTATCCGGGAGAAACCAGGTATCGTCAGCCAAAATGGCACCAGGAATTTTCTGTTGTGCGCAGAGCAAAGACAGCTTTTGGACGGGGATGCCCCACTGCCTCGCTGCGGTGTCAATATGTATCATCTCTATTAGGCCTCAAAGTCATTTAAGTGATATTATAGCATGTCTTTTTCTATCTGTCTGTCGCAAAATTGATATTTTTTAGGTGAAATATTGGAAAAAACCGCAATTTTACACAAAAGCAGTGTCATTTTGTACCGCGCTGCGGATCTAAAAGAGGTGTGCCGAAGGAAATGGCAGGGAAGCTGTATATCCCGGGGCGCGATTGAGATAATAAAATGCGTGAAACCTTTTCTGGCAGGCGGCATATTTTAAATTATGCAAAAAAGAAATCCAAAACGCGCAGGGATGAGCAAGGAGGGCAACCTTTGAAATACAGCATTGGTGTATCGAATATGGATGTGGCGCTGCGCCCTCTCATGGAAAAACGCCTGCCCATGCAGGGAAAAATCACAGGAGAAATTCAGCTGGGCAAACAGAGGGGCCGCTATCTGCCGGTAGAGATTTGCGGGCGGCAAGCGCTGTTTGCGCTGGCGGACATTCTGGCAGATATTATCATCGAGCATTTGCAGATTCGCTATCTCATGGCGGAGCTGAAGACAAAATACGACTATCTTTCTGAGCGGGGCAAGAGCGAAATTTTAGTGAGCACAGTGCGCCAGCTCTGGTATGGCGGCGGCAAGGAAAAGTTGGAGCAGAAGAAAAAGGATGTTGCCAGCCGGGTTCTCGTTTGCCTATTGGAATGCGATGGGAGGCTGGCGCTGGATGGCATTTTGCGCTTCCGCATGAAGGACTGCACCGCGCAGTGGCAGCGGACTATGCAGCAGTGCGTGGAGCAATATACGGCTCAAAACGAGCAAAAGGAGTTTATCAAGCTGCTGCGCTATTTTGTGTGTATGCGCGATCCCATGGTGCATTATGTGGAAGTTTTGCCCATAGGCGAAGAGTATGAAATGCTGGATGAGCGCGGCAACCGAATAGACGTCTATATC